>JBDTQV010000106.1:0-7467 GCA_039932015.1 Gemmatimonadota bacterium
CGGGCAGCACGACACCGCCGTGCGAGGTACCGGTCTGCACCGAGATCTTGCTGATACCTTCTCCGCCGTACCGATCCAGGGTTTCGTTGTACCCGCCCATGAACGCGCGCAGCTCGTCGACGGTGCTGTTCTTCATGCCCACCTCGCCGATCTCGGCACCCACCGTTACAGTCACCCCATCCGGCTCCAGCCCGCGAATAAATGACGTGATCTCCGCGGCACGCTCGAAGTTGGCACGCTGCTGCTCCTCGAGCGTCGCCTGATCGAGATCCACGAGCGTCGACGTGTCCACATCGATGTTGTAGAAGCCGGCGCCGACCTCCTCGGCGATCAGCTTCTTCACCTCGCCGACTTCGCCGTCCGGATCGACCTGATATTTCTTGTGATTTACCTGGCAGTGATCGCCCTGAATGAAAAGCGGCTGGGTGTACCCCTCCCGGAGCGCCGCGGCGATCAGAACCGAGACGTATTCGGCCGGGCGCTGCTCGGTGTACGCGATCTCGGAACGCGCGATTTCCAGAATGATCGCGCCCGCTCGGCCGGCCTTGGCCGCGCGAAAGACCGCCCGCGCGGTGTCGTAGGTCATCATGCGGACGTTGATCGCCGGCACCGTGAATCCGCTGCACTCGCCGCGACCGCGCGCGAGATAGAGGCCGTTGATCGACGCCGGCCGCGCGCCGGTCACCTGCCCCAGCTCCCACAACAGCCAGCGTGCCGCCTCGCGCTCGGCGCTTTCTCCGAACACCGCCTGCCCGACGAGCTGGTCGGTCGCGGGGCCGCGAAGCCGGGCGGAATCCCGGACGGATACCCCGCCGGGAATGAGCGTGACCGCGCCGCCGTAAAGCGACACCGCCTGCTGCGTTGGGTCAGCCATGCATCACGATCCTTGCAAAAAGCGAAGCTCGCAGCGCCGCCACGCGCGGACGCAAAAAAATCTAGGCGCCGCCAGGAGCGAGGTCAAACCGCGAGCACCGCGCGGCCCCGAACGTCAGACCTCACGCTTCGTCTGATGGCGCAGGTGGGTTCGTGTCAGGCGGATAGCCAGGCCGGCCCATCGCCGCAAACGTCAGCTTCTTCCCGAGTTCCACCCCGGGCTGATCGAACGGATCGATGCCGTACCACACGCCCGCATACCCCGTGGCAATCTGGAAAAACATGATGGCCTCTCCGAACGTCTCCGCGCTGACATCCGGCAAACGGAGGGTCATGTTCATCCGCCCCATGCTCGCGAGCGCCGCGGCCGTCGCCTCACCTTCCGCGTGCAGCAACTCGCCGAGACTGTGCCCCGGAAGATAGGAGAGATCGGCGGGGAGCCCGGCGCTTTTGCCGGGAATCGTGACCTCCTCGCCGAAGTCTTCGACGCGCATGAACGTCAGCACCTTGTCGAACGGGCCCTCCATGAAGAGCTGAACCTGGCTGTGCTGGTCGGTCGCACCGACGGCACCGACCGGCGTCGGCCCCACATAGACCGGCTCGTTTCGGCGGTTCACCCGCTTGCCCAGACTCTCGGCCCAGAGCTGCCGGAACCACTCGGCGAATTCCCGGAGCCGGTCGGCGTAGGGCATCAGCACGTCGATGTGGGCGCCGAGCCCCGTGTCGGCCGCCCAGAGCATCGCCGCGTAGAGCGCCGCCGGATTCTGCAGGAGGTCGTCCGACTCGGCGCGCTCTACGGAACGGCGCGCGCCGGCAAGCAGCGCCTCGATGTCGATGCCGACGAGCGCGGCAGGCAACAGCCCCACCGGCGAGAGTACGCTGTAGCGGCCGCCCACATCCGGCGGCACATCGAGCGTGGCGATGGACTCGCGCGTCGCGAGCTCGCGCAGCGCTCCGCGCGCGGGGTCGGTCGTGAAGACGAGATGCCGGTGGGCGGCGGGCCCGAGCGCCTCCTCCAGCCACGCGCGCACCACCAGATACTGCGCCATCGTCTCGGCGGTACCGCCGGACTTGCTGATCACATTCACCAGCACTCGCCGCGGGTCGATCCGCCGGAGTGCCGCCGCGACGGTCGCCGGATCGACGTTCTCGAGCACCGTGAGGCGCGGATAAAACTCGCGCGCTTCATCGTCCAGCTCATTCCACGCCGGCTTCCGAAGCCCACCGAGCAGCGCCTTCACGCCGAGTGCCGACCCGCCGATCCCGAGGACGAGCACATGGTCGTGCGCCTGCCCCAGCCCCTCGGCGAAACTGCGGATCCCCCGCACCGTTTCCGCCTGATCGGTCAGCTGGTAGAAGCCGTATTCACCGGCGCCGCGCCGCTGGCGCACTTCGGCCTGCACGGCGGCAAACCGCCGCGCCAGCTCGGCGAGCCGGGCGCGAGGCAACCCGTGGGTCCCGTCGAGTCCGTCCTGCAGCATTCGTCCGTATGCGAGCTTGATCACGATACCTCCACGGTAAGTCCGTCGTATGCGGGCGCGATGCCGGCCGGAAGCTCGGCGGCGAGTGCCGCGTGCCCGGTCTCGTGCGTCAGGTGCGTCAGATACGTGCGCGCCGCACCGAGCGACTGCGCGGTTTCGATCGCCTCAGGAATACTGAGGTGGGTCGGATGCGGGCGCCACCAGAGGGCGTTGAGCGCCAGCACGTCGAGCTCGCGCAACCGGTCGCGCTCGGCCTCGGGAACCGACTTAACATCGGTAAGGTAGGCCAGCCGACCGAACCGGTACCCGAAGACTCGCAGGTGCCCATGCGAAAACGCCAGCGGAAGCACTGGAATCCCCGCAATCGTAACCGGCACGCCGGCCTCGAGCGGCCGCAACTCGAGCGAGGGTTTGGACGTGCCGCGAAACGGCGTGACGCTCTCGTCGAAGATGTAGCGGAAGCCTTCACGCAGACGGTCGAGCGTTTCGGCGGGACCGTACAGCGGGAGCGGGGCGCCGCCGCGGACGCTGAACATGCGAAGGTCATCAATACCGTTGACGTGATCAGCATGCTCATGCGTGTAGACGACGGCATCGATGTCGCGAATGCCGCCCGCAATGAGCTGCAGGCGGAGTTCGGGCGGGGTATCGATCAGAATGGTGGCGCCATTCGCACGGACCAGCGCGGCCGACCGGGTGCGCCGGTCGTGCGAATCAGACGACCGGCACACCTCGCAATCGCAGCCGATCTGCGGCACACCGAACGAGGTCCCGGTGCCGAGAAAGGTGAGCTGCACGGCCTACACGGCCTCGACTTTGAGCAGGTTGGTGGTGCCGGGCTGATCGAACGGCACGCCGGCGGTGACGACGACGCGGTCCCCGCGATCGGCCAGTCCCAGCTCCACGAGGCGGAGGCGCGCGACGGGCAGCATGTCGTCGTACGTCGGAAAGTGCTCGACGAGCGATGGCACGACGCCCCACACGAGCGAGAGATGGCGGAATGTCTCCGGTTCGGGCGTCACCGCGAAAATCGGGACGGACGGGCGGTAGGCCGCGACGGTGCGCGCGGTGAACCCGCTGCTGGTGAAGCAGACGATCACCGGCGCCGCGAGCAGGTCGGCGGCGGCGCGGACCGCCACGGCGATGGCCACCTCGGTGCGCGCTACGGCGCGATCCGTTTCACGGCGCCCGGTGCGCCCTCCATCATCGGGCCACACGTTGGCTGTCAGCTCCGAAGGCACCTGCCGTCCGCGGCGATCCTGCTCCAGCTCCCGGGCGATCCGCACCATGGCCTGCACCGCTTCCAACGGATAGTCACCGACTGCCGTCTCGGCCGACAGCATCACGGCGTCAGTGCCATCGAGAATGGCGTTAGCGACGTCCGACGCCTCGGCGCGCGTGGGCCGCGGCGCGTGGACCATCGACTCCAGCATCTGCGTCGCGGTGATCACCGGCTTGTTGCAGAGGTTTGCTTCGCGGATCAGCCGCTTCTGGGCGAGCGGCACCTGCTCGAACGGGAGCTCGACGCCGAGGTCACCGCGGGCGACCATGATCGCGTCGGAGACCTGGAGGATCGCACGGATGTTGTTGAGGGCCGTGTCCTTCTCGATCTTGGCGATCAACTTGATCGACTTCGGCACGAGACGCCGAAGCTCCTCGACGTCTTCCGGCCGCCGAACGAATGAGATCGCGATGAAGTCCACACCGAGCTCCACGGCGCGCACGACTTCCTCGCGGTCCTTGTCACTGATTGCCGGCGCGCTCACTTCGATACCGGGGAGGTTGATACCCTTGTTCGACTTGAGCTCGCCGCCGTACTGCACCTTTCCCGTGACACGGTCACCTTCGACTTCGGTCACTTCGACCGCGAGCAGCCCGTCGTCGAGCAGGATGCGCGCACCCGGCGCGACGTCGTAGGAGAGCTCACGGTACGTGGTGGGGATCTCGTCGCCGGTGGCGGCGCCTTCCGGCGCGAAGACGACCGTCTGGCCGCGCGTAAGGTGCCGAGGCTCCGCCAGGCGACCGACCCGGATGCGGGGGCCCTGCAGGTCGACGAGAATGGCAGCGGACTTTCCATGTGCCGCCCGCTCCGCGATGACGATTTTCAGATCGTTGATCCAGCGGGTGCGAATCTCGGGTGTCCCGTGCGAAGCATTCACCCGGACGACATCCACTCCCGCCTCCAGCAGCTCCGCCATGCGTTCGGGTGTGTCCCAGGCCGGCCCCAGGGTGGCGACAATTTTCGTGCGACGAATGGAATGGCGCGGCAACTTGTACCTTCGAAAAAGTAGTAGAGCAGTTTAACCGACTCCGGCCCTGCTGACGACCTGGGGCGAGAAACCGCTTCGTGGCGCGGTCAGTGGATCGTGCAGCGGACCCGTCGGAGAGCGCGCTTCCGCGCGGGGCCTCACCGGGTACCGGCGTGGTGTGGTTTTCCCCGTAGGCACAGATTTTTGCACCTGTGTGGACAACTCAATGTGTGCAGCTTGTCGTTAAATAAATTATTCAGCGATGAGCGCGGACCGACCTCGCTGAATGGTTGAGATCATTTACATAACTGGTTGCAGCACAAGTTATTACCATATTAAACCTGCGCAGTATTCCGCGTGAATAGGTTCGCACGCCGAATGCATAATCATTCAAAGCAATGAATTATCAACAGTACCAACATGCATAACTCGACATCGCCGCGGCCCGGCGCCGAAGTTGGGTGCAGGCCGCCACAACCGGCCGTTGTGGATGTGACGACGGCGGCACTCGCGCTGCTGAGTGCCGCCGTCCTGGTGGCCGAGGCGAGCCGCTGAGCAGGTCCCGCTAGGGCATAAAGCTGAGCCGCCCGTTGCCGCCCCAGACGAGCGGTGCAACAAACCGGATCGGTGAAGCGCTCAACATGCGCGCCAGCTCGCCCTTGCCGTCCACGCGAAGCGAGCCGGCCAGATATCGTGAACCCCCGGCGTGGATTTCGTGCGTGACCTTCCAGTTTGTCCCGTAACGTCCCGGAGAGGTTCCCTGCCCCTGGATTTCCGGCGGCGCCATGCTGTCGCCCACCGCACGGCCGTCCCACACGATCGAGCTTCCGGAGTACCGGATTTGATAGCGGTCATCGGTACTCTCCGGCACCTTTCCGAAGTCCGCCGACATATTCTCGATGCGGACGCCAAACCGCTTGACGGCCTCGCTGAGTCGTGAGTTGTTCACGAGCACGAGCACGGGGCTCGCGGCGGATCCTGGCATGCTCCAGAACGCGATCGCCTGCGAACGGCCTTTTCGATCGGCGATCCTGCGGCCACCGGTGTTTACCGCCGCGAACTGGTAAATGCAGAAACTCGAGGGAATCCAGTTCGCGAACTGCGGGTTGCGCTGCACTGTGCCCCGCAGCGCCGGATTCAGCGAATCGACGTTGGCCGCGCCCTGCAGTGACGCCCCGCGAAACACTGGCGACTGCGCCGCCGCCGTCGGATCGACCAGGAAATGGATACAGGTACCCGCCCGAAGCGAATCAAGGGTCCAGACCTGATCGCCGGCGAGCCCGGGCGCCTGCGCCGTAAGCGTGCCGGACGCGACTGCAAACAGAGCTGCGAATGCCACACCGCTGGAGCGACGCATCACGAAACCCCCTCGAAATTGAGCAAGCCTGGATCAGGCGCGACCGGCAGCGCGAATCGCAGCTTTGAGCCGAGCGTATGACTTCGGGTCAAGTGCACCGAACCGCATGTCCCGGTATGCGATCTGCCCGCGCGCATCGATGACGTAGATCGTGCGCCGATTGTAGCCGTTCGCATCCTTGCTGCCGTACGTCCGCGCCACGCGCTGCATCGGATCGCTGAGGAGCCGAAACGGCAAGTCGAGGCTGGCAGCAAATCGCTGATGGGTCTCGAGCGAATCGGCGCTGAGGCCGACGAGCACCACGTTGGAACCGAACAACTCGCTATAGCGGTCGGCGAAGGTCTTCATTTCCGCGGTGCAGCCGCTGGTGAAATCCTTCGGAAAGAACGCCAGGACCACGACCTTCCCGAGCTGATCCCGCAGCACGAAGTCATTCTCGGGAGTACCCATCGAGTCCTTCGAGGCCCACGGGAGGCGGAACGACGGGGCGTCCTCGCCTGCCTCGGGGCCGGATACCACCAGCGCCGTGGGGCGCCGGGTGTCCTGCGCGACTGCCGGCGACGCGACGAGCGTAGCGACGAGTGCGAACACAGCGAGCGGAGCGAGACGTTTCATTCGGATCGAACTCACAGGCTTAGGGGGAATGGTGGTCACGGCGCGGTCACTTTCCGGAGCGCCGCATCGAACGGCTGGTCGCTGCCGCTGCCGGTGTATGCGATACGGCCGGTGCGATCGAGAATGACGACGTACGAGGTGGCGGGCACTTCGTAGGCACGGGCACTCGTACCCTGGTCGTCGTACAGTGTCCGGAACGGCGGGTTGTGCTCGGCGAGGTAGCGTCGCACCCGAGCCGGCGTCTGGTTCACGCTCACGTTGACGCCCACGAATGCGACCTTGTCGCCAAACTCGGCATGCGCCGCCTTCACGCGGGGCAGCAGCGCCGCGCACTGTTCGCACCATGTCGCCCAGAACTCCAGAAACACAGGGCGCTTGCCGATCCACATGCCCAGATCGACGAGCTTGCCGTCCAGATCATGCACCGAGATCACCGGCGCGCGCGTGCCGACAGCGAGGCCTTCCTCCTGCGCCAGCGCGGCCGCCGAGGCGGACACCGCCAGCACCGCGGCGAGCGAGGCACTTCGTACAATTTGGCGAAGCGTCATGACACCTTGCCCATCTGAATGAAGTAATACTCCGCCATGGCCAGCAGTAGCACCCCCGCGGCGCGCTTGACCCACAGTGTCCAGCGCCCGGCCCGTGGCAGCGCCGCCAGCGAGCTCGAGAAAATTCCGACCACGATCAGCAGCGCAGTCATTCCGAGCGAAAAGACGAACAGATACGCAAATCCGAGGGCCGCGCTTCCCGTCCGTGCGACGAACAGCAGCACCGCCGCAAACGCCGGCGCCCCGCAGGGAGCGGCCACCAACCCCGACGTAGCGCCCATCGCGAACACGCCGCCGTACGATCCGCCGGCGAATCGGCTGGCCCACGCGATCGCGCGAGTGGG
>JBDTQV010000107.1:0-7376 GCA_039932015.1 Gemmatimonadota bacterium
CCGCCGATGACGAGCTCGCGATCGGTGATGAGCTGCGTCGCCGCGTTTGCACCGGTGCGCCAGACCTGATTCCACGGGACCACGTCGCCGAAGATGGTCCGCCCGCGGCGGGACGGCCGGCCGTAGTCGACCATCACGGACCCGCCGCCAATGCTCGCGCGCGCGGTGTCTCGCGGGCTGAGCGCGCCTGCCGGGCGGCCCGCGGCAGCTTCGCGCGCGGCAAACGCCCGGGCCAACGCCTCGGCATCCACGTGCTCCACCCGATCGACCATCACCTTGTCAGTCGTCTGACGGCCGTCGACGCCGAGGACCCGCCCGATGTTATCGAGCCGTGCGAACGCGGGCAAGCCGAAGAGGTCGATCACGACCGAGTCGCGCGAGTGCATGACCAGTGTGGTCGGAGTCGCTTGCGGTGCGCCGGGGAAGATCATGTCCACCATCAGCGAATCGCGCTTTTCGGCACGCGCCTGGCGCGCCATCTGGTCGTAGAAGGCGAAGGTGAGTGGCGGCATGGGCACGGCTCCCGGCCGCACCGGGATGCGCATCGTGGTGTCGCCCCGCTGGCCGTGCATCTGGACCACGGCGGTGTCGCCGGCGAACGTGACGATGCTCGACTGGAGCGGCGTACCCGACCGGCCGGTGCCGCCTGGGTAGGTGGTTGCTTCATAGCGAGTGATGCGGCCGGTGGGGCCAAGGGTCGCTACATAATGGATCAGGCGAACCCGCGGATTCCGGCTCACCACGTCACCTTCGAGCTGGGTGCGGCTCCGGGCAAAACTCTCGACGGCGACGGTATCGGTGCCGAGGCGAACGATGAATCCGCCGCGCTCCATCGCCTGGGCCGACAGTGCCAGCGGGAGCCCGAGTGCGGAAAGTGCAACGGCGAACGACAGGCGGTACATGAAGCCTCCGGGGCAACAGGGATCGAACTCCCTATAATATGAAGGAAGTCGTGTCTGGAGGCGAGATTGCGACACCTTCCCAGTCGAGGGTCGCCGTCGCTAGATTAGGCGCCCGCGGCCAGGTAGCTCAGCTGGTAGAGCACCGCACTGAAAATGCGGGTGTCGGCGGTTCAAGTCCGCCCCTGGCCATTCGCGACACAGCGCCCACCATCGTGTGGGCGCTGTGTCGTTTACGGCGGCTCGTCGCGAGCAACGTCGCGAGCAACATTGCAGATGCAATGATGAAACAAACCCCCGCACCGCGGTCACTATTTCGTTATCATGTGAAGCCAAAGAGATGAAATCGGCTGCAACGGTTCCGAGCGTCGCCCCGTACGAAGACGGTACGGTTCACCGCGACGCGGACGAGCAGGAGATGGACGCGTGGAACAACGTGAAAGCCGGGTAAAGCCCGAGTACGCCAAGCAGTATCCCGGCGTCGATCCGATGCACTGGTATCCGGCGGCAGTGCTCGCCGATTATGTGCGCCGTCCCTATCAGCGCGCGCGCCGGAAGTATCGGCCCGCGCGCGACCTGCCAGAGAACCACTTCGCGTTCCGTGGCGGCGCACCGCGCGAACCTGCATGGACGGCGTCGCGCCGCGCAGACGCCCACCGGCCGAGATAGCGCCATTCCGCCGGCAGGAAAGTAAATCCCGGTCGCGTCACGTGGAACAGGATTCAGCCGGCCAGGCGCACTGCCTACAATCTGCCGTCAGACCATCACCGCCCCATCCACCACGTCGCTTTCACCGCCAGCACATTGCTGGCCGGGCTGTCGAAGATTGCGCTGAAGTCGCGTCCGAATGCGAAATCTCCGTTGGGCGCCATGCCCGACCGACCCTGCTGCCATACGAGGAACAGGGTCGAGCCCGCGCGATATTCCCACCGCAGCACCACGTTGGCGCGCAGCGACCTGAAGTTGAAGTCGGGGTTCGCGATCGTGAACGGGGCGGCGGCGCCCGCCCCATCGGGATCGACCACGGCGTTGCCCTCGGCATCGCGGTCGATCGTGCCGGCATCTGCGCCGTACACGGTGAAGTCGAACGTGCGCGGCGCGCGCAGCTGTTTGTAATCGCCATAGGCACCGGCGACGATGAGCGGCTGCACGTACACCTGCAGGCTGAGCTTCGGCGAGAAGGTCCAGTTGACGCGGGTGTCGAGCGCAAGCTGGGTTTCGCGCAGCGTCGCGAAGACACTGCGGATGCCGAATGTTTCTGTCGCGGTGGGATCGGAGACCGACCGGACGAACTGCGACACGTTGCGCGTGCGCTCGAACGACGGACCAAACTGCAGCTGGAAGCTCGGTCCCGGCCGCACCGTGCCCGTCAGCCGACCACGCCGGCTCCAGCCGCCTGCCGCGTTGGAGTTGAGGCTGCCGGAGAGCTGGACGCCAAAGACGCCGCGCTCGTCGGAGGACAGCGTGGCATTGATGTTCCGGCGCACCGGCAGATGCGTGAGCGGACCGCCGCGCGTGAGCTGGTCGTCATCGACCGGGAAGTCGTATTCCGCGAAGGTGTTCAGGTCCCAGAAATTGTGGAAGCGCGCATTGACCACGTTGCCGATGTAGCTGTTGACGTGGTTGCCGTCCCAGTTCCAGTCATTGCCGCTCAGTATCCCTACAATCCAGTTCCGGAATACGGGGCCAGGGCTGTTTTCCTGATAGTGCAAGTCGGTCGACAACGCGCGCCGATTCACGCTCTGCGTGAGCCCGATGTCGTTGGTTTCGTATCCGGGGCTCTTTTCCTGGTATGCCAGATTGCCCCCCCAGTGAAGGCCCGAGAGCTTCGTGACGGCAATCTGAAACGCATGGCCGTCCAGCGATTTACGCGTCGGGTCGAACGTGAGGCTGGTCGCGTCGGGACGCTGGTAATAGCGCGCGCTCGAGCGTTGCGCCAGGCTGATCGCCGCTTCGTCGCCCCGAACCGTGCTCGCCGCAAACGAGGCATCGAGCGCCCAGGTGCGATTGCCCCAGGAATGATTGAGGTCTACGCCGCCGAGGTACGCCCCCGAGCGAAGCGTCGCGGCGAGCGCGGGATCGTCCAGATGCCGATCGACGGCGGTGACCAGCCCGCCGATGACGGTATTGCCCGCGCGGAGCTCCCGCCGAACGCGGCCCACGAAGTAGTTCGTAAGCGGCTCTACCGGAGCACGCTCGATCAGGCCCGATCCGTCAAGAAATCGGCCGGTCTCACGCGGCGTCACTGCATCGAGCAACGCGATCGACCACCCTCGGCGCGTCTTGCCCGTCAGTTTCGCGGCAGCCGCGATGGTCGTCTGCCCGGGAATGTCGGTGAACTCCGCGTCGTTGCTGCCCAATCCCTGCGGCGGCCGCCCGATGCGACGGGAGAAGAAGGTGAACGGCGTTCCGCTCGAGTTGAACGTGCGCAGCTGGCCAAAGGAGAAAAGGTCGGCGCTCTCCACGAAGAACGGCCGCTTCTCGGGAAAGACCGTCTCGAACGCGCTGAGATTGACCACGGCGGGATCGACTTCCACCTGGCCGAAGTCAGGGTTGATCGTGGCGTCGAGGGTCAGGTCGCTGGTGATGCCGTACTTCACATCGGCGCCGGCCGATCCGCGATAGTCGTGCGCATCGTGAAAGGGGTCGCCGGCGGTGACCGGCGCCGCGGTTGCCGTCGCCGACACGTACGGGGCTATCTCCAGCCGCCGCGTGGCACGCACCGCCGACATTCCGGTCAGGTGCGCATAGCGATTGACTCCCGCCTGCTCGCTTTTCGGCACGAACGAGAGCACGGCCAGCTCCTGACTCCGCTGGATCAGGCGCTCGACCTCAATGCCCCAAGTGTCGGCTCCCGCGCTATAGCGCAGCTGCGAGAGCGGAATTCGCAGTTCGGCCGTCCATCCCGCCGCATCTATCGTCGTCGCGACTTCCCAGACGGGGTCCCAGGAGTAGTCCGGGCGCCCGTCCGATCCGACCGCCGCGTCGCCCTTGTTGCCGGCGGGGTAGACATCGAAGCGAAACGCCGTGAGGTGATCGTGCCGCGCGTCGAGAATGATCGTCAGCCGGTCGCTCGCAGGTCGGTCATCGCGCCGAGCCAGCCGGCGGACGATACGCCGCGCATCCCGATCGAACATTCGCGCGCCGATGTACACTGCGTCGTGCGACACGAGGACACGGATTTCAGTCTGCTCCGTCGCCGGCTTCCCTTCGGCCGGATCGAGTTGCAGGCCGAGGTTGGCGGGCACGGCGGCGCTCCAGGCCGGATCGTCGAGGCGGCCATCAACATGGATTTCGCCGGCGAGCGCCAGGGCGGCGACCGCCGGCACGTTCGCATGAGCGGTAGTCTGCGCGGCTGCCGGCACCGATGGCAGCGCAAATGCATCGACAAGGACGAAGGCAAATACGACGACGGGCCAGGACCGACGAACAGACGCCATTAGGTGCTCCGCTCAGGGAAGTCGTCCAATACTACACACGTAATACTACATTTGTCGTTGCAGATCAAGCTTCACCGGGCGCAGGCTCCGACACTTCACCGGACGAGCGGCGGCACCGCGAGGTTGCAACGCAAGTCGTGCGCTGGTAGACACCTCCCGGTTCGGTTACGTTGCGCCGGATGCCGATCGTTTCGCCGCTTTCACGTGACAGCAGTCCGGCACCCGCCGCACTGCGCGAGTCGTCCTGGGCGCCGTTGCGCCATCATGTATTCCGCGCACTCTGGGTCGCGACCATCGCCTCGAGCATCGGCACGTGGATGCACGACACGGCGGCGACATGGCTGATGACCTCGCTGAGCACCTCGACGCTGCTCGTGGCGCTCATGCAAACGGCCACGAGTCTGCCGATTCTGTTTCTGGCGTTGCCGGCCGGCGCGCTCGCCGACATCATCGATCGGCGGCGCCTGCTCATCGTCACCCAGACCTGGATGCTGGCCGCAGCCGCGCTCCTCGGTGTGCTCACCCTGGCCGGCGTCATGACGCCGTGGCTGCTGCTGTTCCTCACCTTCGTCCTCGGGCTCGGCACCGCGCTCAACACGCCGGCGTGGCAGGCGACGACACCGGACCTCGTGCCGCGCGACGAGCTGCCGGCTGCCGTGGCGCTCGGTGGCATGGCGACGAACATCGCACGTGCGGTGGGACCGGCGATCGGCGGGTTGCTGGTCGCGGCGATCGGCTCCGGCGGCGTGTTCCTGCTGAATGCGTGCTCGTTCATCGCGGTGGTCGCGGTGCTGCGCCAGTGGCGCAGCACACCGACCGAGTCGGTGATGCCGGCGGAGCGTGTGGTGGGAGCGATGCGGGCCGGGATTCGCTACCTGCGCCACGCGCCGGCGGTCCACGCCGTGCTGATTCGCTGCGCGACGTTCATCCTCGGCGCGAGCGCAGTGTGGGCACTGCTGCCGGTGCTCGCCGCGCGCGAGCTGCACATGGGTGCGATGGGCTACGGTCTCCTGCTCGGCAGCCTCGGCGTGGGTGCCATCGTGGGCGGCGCGGTGCTCGGGTGGTTTCGCCGCGCGCACTCATCCGATCACCTCGTCGCCGGCGCGAGCGTGGCATACGCAGCCGCGACGCTCGTACTCGCGTGGGTGCGCATCGTGCCGGTGCTGTGCGCCGCACTGTTCGTCGCGGGAATGGCGTGGATGATCGCGATGCCGGTGTTCAACATCGCCACGCAGCGTGCGTCTCCCGATTGGGCGCGGGCGCGAATGCTCTCGGTCTATGTGCTCGCATTCATGGGCGGAATGGCCGTCGGCAGCGCGCTTTGGGGTGTCGTGGCGACGCACGCGGGGATATCGGTGGCGCTCACGGCGGCCAGCGGCGTGCTGATCGTGGGACTCGGCGCAACCGCGCGGTTCCGCCTGACGGTATGGGAAGGACTCGATCTCTCACCCTCGGACCATTGGCGGGATCCGGTGGTGAGCGGCGCGGTGAGTCCCGAGGATGGGCCGGTGCTCATCACGGTGGAGTACCGTGTTGCGAGTGCCGATGCGGCGGGGTTCGCGGCAGCCATGCAACGCGTCGGCCAACTCAGGCGACGTGATGGGTCACTTACGTGGGGCCTCTACCGGGACACGGCGGATCCGGAGCGCTACCTGGAAACGTTCGTGTCCGAATCGTGGGGCGAACACATGCGCCAGCATGCGCGCGCCACGATGGCCGACCGGCGGATCGAGGCGCAGGCGCGCCGTCTCCACATGGGCGACGAGCCGCCGCGGGTGTCCCACCTGATTCATGCGCCGACAGGCCCGGTGCACGGGGATGTGCCGTTTGGGTGACCAGCCGTCGCGTCGGCGGGCGGCCCGCCAGCCTGTCGGAACCGGGTTGTTGCGTAAAGTGCGGCCGACCGTGTGCGGGCCGCTGAATGCAGGCCTGCGTTGTCAACAATGTATTGAATTAGGTGCAATTTTCGCACTGACTGACTAATGAAAATCACTGTTGGCATGATAATTGTGCAAATTGCGACGACTTATTGGCGAGAATTGCACAATCGGTGCTGCAGTGATACATTGACACCCTCCCAGTCCGCCCACCACATTCAAGGGACCTACCGCCCGTGACGACCCCGTCCAGCGCCACCCCTGCCGCCCCCGCCGCTCCCGCCGCTCGCATCGACGACATCTTCGGCGCCGACGTGTTCTCGCGGCGGGTCATGCGGCAGCGTCTGCCCAAGGATGTCTTCAAGAGTCTGATGCGCACGGTGGAGCACGGCGAGCCGCTCGATCCGCAGCTGGCGGGAGTCGTGGCCGCTACCATGAAGGACTGGGCGATCGAGCACGGCGCCACCCACTTCACGCACTGGTTCCAGCCGCTCACCGGACTCACCGCTGAAAAACACGACTCGCTGATTGCCCCTGATGGGGCGGGCGGCGTGATGTTCAACTTCTCGGGAACCGACCTGGTGCAGGGCGAGCCGGACGCGTCGAGTTTCCCGAGCGGCGGCCTTCGCGCAACGTTCGAGGCCCGCGGATACACCGCGTGGGACCCGACCAGTCCGGCGTGGCTCATGCGCGGCGAGAACAACGTCACCCTGTGCATTCCCACCGCGTTCGTCTCGTGGACCGGAGAGGCACTCGACACCAAGATCCCATTGCTCCGCTCGATGGAAGCGATCTCCACGCAGGCGATGCGGGTGCTGAAAATTTTCGGAACCGACGAAGGCGTATCGCGCATTTTCACGACGGTTGGACCGGAGCAGGAGTACTTCCTGATCGACCGCGATCTGTTCTACGAGCGGCCAGATCTCCTCACCTGCGAGCGCACACTCTTCGGCGCCAAGCCGCCCAAGGGGCAGCAGCTCGAGGACCATTACTTCGGCACCATTCCGCCTCGCGTTCTCGCTTTCATGTCCGAAGTCGAGCACGAGCTCTATCGCGTGGGTGTGCCGGTCAAGACCCGCCACAACGAAGTGGCACCTGGACAGTACGAGATCGCGCCGCTGTTCGAGGAGAGCCATATCGCGAGTGACCACCAGATGGTG
>JBDTQV010000108.1:0-7346 GCA_039932015.1 Gemmatimonadota bacterium
GGTCGCGATCAAAGAGGCACAAGGCCGGCCGCGCCGGATTGTAATTGTTGATGACCAGCCGGCCGTCGGTGAGCGAGACGATGCGCCCGGCCGTCACTCCAGCCGGCAACGTCTTGACTGCTGCCACCGTCAGACCTGGCGTAAGGAGCGTCAGCCGGTAATCCAGAACGGCCAACGAGCCGGATGGAAGCGCCGCCAGTGAGCGAATGTTGAGAAATTCGCCCGGGCCTGTCCCACTGCGGCCGGCGGCACCTTCGAACTGGCCGCGGTCGCTGTACCGACCGATCTGTGCGCCGGTAGAGGTCGGCGCAACCAGGAACCCGCCACTGCGCGCGACGATCACGCTCGCCGGCGACATGTCAACGCTATCCGAGGGCTGGCCCAGGACGGCCACGCGCTGAAGAGATATGGAACACGCATTACAGGGCGTATCGCCTGGGCTCGCGCGATCCCGGGCGCATGCCAGAGTCGCCGCCGAAACCAAGCTCGAAATTAGCAGCCGAATACGGGGTGAGCGGTGCGGGCGGGTATTCAAGTACTGCCGCACGCAATCAAACCCTTTCCGCCGGTGAATTGGTGCGAGCCGGAATGCCGACATGCCGCTCGCAGGTGCAAGTGCGACTCCCCCAACGAGGATGCCAGGCGTTGTCGCAGGCCCGGCACCTGTACGTCGCAACCGCAAGCGAAAATCTGGAGGTAAGTCCGCGATTGCCGGCGGCCCGAGCGGAGCCACTAAAATGCGGAACGCATTGCATTCGCTCTCACCGCACATGTAGGAGAATTCGTCTGCCTCATTGCCACCGCCGATCCTCAGGCGACAACAGCAACAACGCCGAAACACCTGCTCCAACCAATCGTGAGTTCGGCGCGTCCTCGGTCGCGACGCGCATCGAATTTAGGTGCGCAATAGCCCTCAACCGCTTCAAAGTCAGGATGGAGTCCACGGTACTATTTCGACGAGTCCGCCGCAACTGGGAGTTTTACTGGTATGTCTCGCCGAGTTGCGTGAGAACTGCGAAGGTCAAGGTTCGTTCATACGGCTCGCGTGCTGACCGCAGAGATGGTCGGATGAGTTGAGACAGCACGATAAGTAGACAATGCCGCGCTTTGAGGCGAAGATATCGCCGACCAGGAGCGTTCCCGATGCGTCGTCCGCCGGAATCATTTCCCTGTGTTCAAGGCCGAGGTTGGGCTGGCGGTGATCGAGGCAGCGAGACGGTCTCCTCACCTCGCGGAACGGTCATTATCCCGGCCGCCTAACCTGACTTAAAACACCCGGCCGCCTCTCGCCGCAGTGTGCGCATCCATCCAAACGGTCGTGTTGTATAATGGTATCAGCCCCTTCGCACGTCACATGAAGGTCAGTTATGAATACGCCGATTGGCATCCGTTCGAACTCCGCAGCTTGCGACGAAGTGTCCGGTTACGGCAGGTCCGGCGCTAACCGAATCGGGCGCGCAATAGTTGGCCGGCAACGTCTGCGTCGTCTAGTTTCGGCTATGCATCTTCTAGGGACGCGTGGACCGCGCGCGACCGCCCCGAACCGGTTGAGCCCATGATTCCAGGCCCCACGCGTGTCGCCTTCACCCTCGCTGTCCTCGTGCAGTTCGTGCTCGGCGCGTGCAAGGGCGGCGCGGCGAAAACGCAGACCGCGTCCGATTCGACCGCCGCGACGAAGGCCGCGTCCACCATTTCGCTGCCGGTCGTCGGGCAGACCGTGCGCCAGGGAGATCTGGTGCTGTCGGTGGTCACGACCGGGCAGGTGCGCTCGGATGCCGTCGCCCACCTCAAGGCCGAAGCCACAGGCACGGTGCTCTCGGTTGCGGTGGTTCCGGGACAGCAAGTGAAGAAAGGCCAAACCCTCGTCCGCCTCGACCCCCGCCCGCTGGATCTCGCCGTGCGCGAGGCGCAGGCCAGCGTGGACCAGGCGATGATGAGCTATCGCGACAACATCGAACCAGACTCGATCGTCTCCGGCAAGCCGCCCACCGAGGAGCGTCGCCGGAACGCGCTCGCACGCTCGGGCCTCGCGCTCAATCAGGTGCGGCTCGAACGCGCGAAGTTCGAGCGCGAGCGCGCCACCATCACCACACCGTTCGACGGCGTCATCGATCGCGTCGACATCGCCGCGGGTGAGAGGATCGCCGCCGGGCAGGACGTCGCGACGGTCGTCGACGTGTCGAACCTCCGCATCGAGGCCGCGGTGCTCGAGCACGACCTGCCGCTGATCCGCGTCGGCGGAATCGCGACGGTGACGACGGCGGCCGCGCCGGACAAACCGGCGATCGGGCGCGTGGCCGCGGTGCTGCCGATGGTGGACAGCACCACGCGCGCGGGCCGCGCATTGATCCGCGTCCGCGGCGGCGGTGCGCTCCGGCCCGGGATGTACGCCGACGTGCGCCTGGAGTCGACCCGCCTGCCCAACCGCATTCTCGTTCCGGCGCCGGCCGTGATCGAACGCGAAGGCCGGCCGCTTGTCTTCGTGGTGAAGGAGGGCCGCGCGCAGTGGACGTACGTGAACCCCGGGCGCTCGAACGGTGTCGACACTGAGATTCTTCCCGATTCGTCCACCGGCCAGATTCCCGTAGCGAGCGGCGACACGGTGCTCGTCGAAGGACATCTCACGCTGACACACGATGCGCCGGTGCGCGTCGTACCGAAGGCGGAGACGATCGCGGCTGAGCCGGCTCGTTGAGGGCCCGCGCATGTCCCTGAGCTCCTACGCCATTCGCCGTCCGGTCAGCACCATCGCGGCGACGATCGCCATCTGTCTGCTCGGCGCCATCTCGCTGGGCCGATTGCCGGTGTCGCTCCTGCCGGATGTGGCGCTTCCGGTGCTCACCATCCGGACGGCGTATCCGGGCGCGGCCGCGAGTGAAGTTTCGCGCTTCGTCGCCGAGCCGATCGAACAAGCCATCGCCGCGACACCAGGCCTCGTCGAGTTGCGCTCGGTGAGCCGGAACGCGGAAGTGACGACCACCGCCCGCTTCGCGTGGGGCACCGACATGCCGTCCACGGTGCTCGGCATGCGCGAAAAGCTCGACAACGCGCGCAGCAATCTGCCGACCAAGGCGGAGCGTCCCACGCTGCTCACCAGCGATCCCGGCGAGCGGCCAATCGCCGTCCTGGCGCTCACCGGCACGGGTGATCTTCGTTCGCTGGCGCGCACCGCGCACGACGTGCACAGCCGCCGGCTCGAGCAGCTCGACGGAGTCGCCAGCGTCGCCGTGGTGGGCGCGCCCGAGGACGAGATTCGTATCGCGGTCGATCCCAATCGCATGCGCGCGCTCGGCCTCTCGTCCGACGACATCGCGCGAGGCGTGCGCGAGGCCAATGCGAGCGCACCCGGCGGCACCATCAGGCGCGGCCAGTTCCGCTTCTCGGTGCGCGCGCTCACCGAGTTCCGTACACCGGACCAGATCGGTGACACCCCGATCGGGCCGGCGCGCTCTGGCATCCGGCTGCGCGACGTCGCGACGGTGCGGCTCACGTCGGCGGATCCGCGCACGGTCACCCGGCTCGACGGGCAGCCGGCAGTGGGTCTCGTCGTCTACAAGGACGCGGGCTCGAATACCGTCGCCGTCACCAAGCACATCGACGCCGCGGTCGCATCGCTCGCCGCCGAGTTTCCCAATCTCAAGGTGACGGTGGTGGCGGCGCAGGCGGGCTTCGTGAACGCGGCGCTCGGCAACCTGGTACAGGAGATCGTGGCCGGCGGCGCGCTGTCGCTGATCGTGATTCTCCTGCTGCTGGGAGACGTGCGCAGCTCCTTCGCCGTCGCGCTCGTCGTCCCGCTCAGCGTGCTCGTCTCGCTCGTCGTGCTGCAGCTCCTCGGTGTCACCATCAACGTGCTCTCGCTCGGCGCGCTCGCGCTGGGCGTCGGCATGCTGGTGGACAACGCGATCGTGGTGGCGGAGGCGACCACCCGAAACCGGGAAGACGGGATGTCCGCCATGGAAGCGGCGCGTCGGGCATGCGATGAGGTGGGTGGCCCGCTGATCGCCGGTACGCTCACCACGCTGCTGGTGTTCGGCCCGATCGTGTTCGTGCGCGGCCTCGCCGCTGCGCTCTTCCGCGATCTCTCGCTGAGCGTCGTCACGTCGCTCGGTGCGTCGCTGCTGCTGGCACTCACGCTCATGCCGGTGATGGCGGTCGGCCGCCGCGGGTATGCCGACGACGCGGCCGGCACCACGCCGGAGCCGCACGTGCGGAGCGGGTGGTGGACCCGGTTCATAGGGCGGCTCGAGCCGTACGGGCACCGCGTCGCCGACGCATACGAGCACGGGATGGAGTGGTGCCTCGCGCGGCCGCGCACCGTGCGCTCGATCGCGATCGTGACGGTGATCCTGACCGCGATCGTCGGTATGCGGCTCCCGCGGGAAATCCTGCCGCAGGTGGATGAAGGCGTCGTCGTCGCCGCGCTCAAGCTGCCGGAGGGCACGGCCATCGAGGAGAGCATCCGTCAGGCCGGGCGTATCGAAACCGCGGCTCGGCATTTCGGTGCGGCGAACGTGTACGCGCGGGTCGGCGCCGCCACGGACGAAGAGGTGCTCTCGGGCGCGGACCCGGGATCGTCCAGCACGGCGCAGCTCATCATCCGCGTGCCCGACGATCGCAACGCCGCGGCCTTTGCCGATTCGCTCCGTGCGGCCGTACCCGATCTCGCGCAGGGCGCGCTCGCGCTCGACCTCGCGGGCCAGTCGGAGTTCGGCAGCCTGATCGGTCGGGAAGGGCGGCTGGTCCGCGTCGAGGTATCGGCGGGGAAGGCGGCGGAGGCGGAATCGTGGGCGGAGACGGCGCGGAAGGCGGTGGCGAAGCTGTCGTCGCTCGCGGACGTGCGGGACGCGTACAGCGGCACGCAGCCGCAGGTCGAAGTGGCGCTCGAGCGCGATCGGATCGCGGAGCACGGGATCTCGATCGACGAAGTGGCAAACGCGCTGGCGGGCGGACTGGGCGGCGTCAAGGCAAGCGAGCTGCGCGAGACCGACCGCCGTACGCCGATCACGGTGCGCTTTGCCGGCAATGCGAACGAAGACCTCGCGGTCGCGCTCGCGACCACGGTGCGGGGCATTCCCCTGGGCCAGCTCGTCAACGTCAAGGATACGCGCGCGCCCATAGAGGTCGTACGCGTGGGGCAGCGGCCGGTGTCGATCGTCGAAGGCATGGTCGAGAGCGGCGGAACGGCGCGCGCATCCGCGGATGTGAACCGCGTCCTGTCGACCATTCCGACCCCGGCGGGTCTTCGCTGGGACGTGACCGGAGCCGACGCCGAGCAACGGCGCACGACGTCCGAGCTCGGCATCGTGGCCGTGCTGTCGGTTGCGCTCGTATTTCTCGTGCTCGCGGGTGAATTCAGCTCCTTCGTGCTGCCGACACTGATCATGCTGACGGTGCCGCTCGCCGGCGCCGGCGGCATCTTCGTGCTGTGGCTGACCGGCCAGAGTCTGAATGCGGTGTCGCTCATCGGCATGGTGGTGATGATCGGCATCGCCGACAACGACGCGGTAGTGAAGCTGGATGCGATCCGCCGCTTCCGCGAGCTGGGTCATCCGCTCGAGGAAGCGATCATGCTGGGCGGGCGGCAGCGGCTGCGCGCCATCGTCATGACCTCACTGACCACGGTCGTCGGCGTGTTGCCACTGGTGATCGGCGCTGGCAGCGGCGGGCAGCTCTATCGGCCGCTCGCAGCCGGCGTCATCGGGGGGTCGATCACGGCCACACTGGTCACCTTCTTCCTGCTTCCGACGGCGTACGCGGTGGTCGAGCGCCGCGCCGAGCGCCGCCGGGTCGCAAAGGTGGCCGGCATCGACTCGGGCCCGGCTTCCGCGCTTTCGCCCTTCCGTCCGTCCACTCCATGATCGGCTGGGCCACCCGAAATCCCGCTGCCGTGCTCGCGATGTGCCTCTCGCTTGTGCTGTCGGGCGCGGTTGCGTTTGCCCGGTTGCCTCTCGCAGCGCGCACCACCGTGGAGCTGCCGACGCTGCAGGTGAGCGCCTCGTGGAACGGCGCGGCGGCGGAGCTGGTCGAGACCTACATCACATCGCCGGTCGAGTCGGCGATCCAGTCGGTGCGTGGCGTCAAGCGCACCCGGAGCACGTCGAGCGAAGGCAGTGCGTCGATCACGGTCGAGCTCGAGCCGGATGCGAACATCCAGATGTCCCGATTGGCCATTCTCGAGCGCATCGAAGTGCTGCGGCCGGACCTGCCTGCCGGCGCGGGCACCGTGTCGGTGACGAATTACGTGCCGGAAGATCTCGACGAGGCGCCACTCCTCAACTACTCTGTATTCGGGCCGTACACCGCCGGCGCGCTGTACAAGCTGACGGGCGACCAGATCGTGCCGCGCATCAGCGCGGTGCAGGGCGTCGCCGGCGTCCGCAGCTTCGGGGGCGCCAGTTTGAGTATCGCGGTGGCGTACGATGCGGCGCGGCTTCGGGAGCTCGGGATCTCACCCATCCTGTTGCAGCAGGCGTTGACCAACTCGCGGAAGGTTGCCGCGCTCGGCGCCGAGAAAGTTGGCGCGACCGAAATGCAGGTGGTGCTGCGGGATCAGCCGCACGTCATGGAAGACCTCGCCAATTTGCCGATCATTGGCGCCGGCGGCCGGATCTACAAGCTCGGCTCGCTGGTGACGATTCGTCAGGACGAGGATTCACGCGGCCGGTTTTATCGCATCGACGGCCAGCCGGCCGTGTCGCTCAGCATTTCCCGCCTGCCGAACGCCGACGCCATCAAGACCGCTGCCGCCGCGCGCCGAGCGATGGACGAGCTGGCCGCGACCCTGCCGGCGGGCGTGCGCGTGACGCTCCGGTCCGACGAGACCAGAGATCTCAAGCGCGAGCTCAACGATCTGATCCTGCGCGGGCTCATCGCCTTCGCGTCAGTCATGCTCGTGCTCGCAATGACGCTCCGGAACATCAAGTCGGTGAGTCTCGTGATGGGCAGCGCCGCCGTCGCGATCGCGGGTACCGCGCTTGGTCTCTATCTGCTGCATATCCCCGCCAACCTTCTCACGCTTGCCGGGCTCGGCATGGGCATTGGCATTCTGGTGCAGGACGGGCTCATCGTCACGATGCGGCTGTCCACCCAGCCGGACACGGTCGACGGGCGCGCCCAGGCCGGCCGGCTCATCATGCCGGCGGTGATCGGGTCGACGCTCACGACGGCAGTGGTGCTCTTTCCATTTCTGTACCTGCAGGGCAACGCGCGCGCCGCGTTCATTCCGTTCGCATCCGCCTTCGTGCTGGCGCTCGCGTGGTCGGTGGTGTCGTCGCTGCTGATGGTGCCTGCGCTCGGCGCCGGCCACGGCATGTACACCAACGGGTGGCCTCGGCTCCAGCGAGGAT
>JBDTQV010000109.1:0-7283 GCA_039932015.1 Gemmatimonadota bacterium
GAAAATCTTGGCGGGTGGGAGGGGAAAGTGGTCGCGTGGGTGGGCGACGGAAACAACATGGCCCATAGCTGGATCAACGCCGCGGGCTCGCTCGGCTTCGAGCTTCGCCTGGCCTGCCCCGACGGCTATGATCCCGACGCCGGAATTCTCGCGCGCAACCAGGCCCTGGCGCCGATCACGGTGACGCGCGATCCGGGTGAGGCGGTGGCCGGCGCGGATGTCGTCAACACCGACGTCTGGGCGTCAATGGGGCACGAAGAGGAGCAGGCGGTGCGCGAGCGCGCCTTTGCCGGCTACATCGTCGACGATGCGCTCATGGGGCGCGCCGCGCGCGAAGCGATCTTTCTCCACTGCCTGCCGGCACACCGCGGTGAAGAGGTGTCGGAGAGCGTCATCGAAGGGCGGCAGTCACGAGTGTTCGACCAGGCGGAGAATCGCCTGCACGTGCAGAAGGCGCTCATGGCGACGCTGATGGGCGGCGCGAGTCACTCCACACGGGATGCATCATGACACCGACCACCGAACTCAAGCACACGCCGGTCTACGAGGCCCACAAGGCGCTGGGCGCCAAGATGGTGCCGTTTGCCGGCTACGAAATGCCGGTGCAGTATCCCGCCGGAATCGTGGCGGAGCACCAGGCGGTCCGCACCGGGGTGGGCATCTTTGATGTCTCGCACATGGGCGAATTCGAAGTCACCGGCCCCGACCGGAACGCATTCGTCAATCGGATCACCTGCAACGACGTGTCGGCGCTGGAGGCCGGGTCCGTGCAGTACTCGGCCATTCTCAACAAGGATGGGACGTTCATCGACGACTGCACCGTGTACCGGTTCGAAGACAAGCTGATGATCGTGGTCAACGCGTCCAATCGCGAGAAGGCGTGGGAGCACATCGTCGACCAGAAGGGCGGCAAGAACATTCGCCTGCGCGACATCTCGGACGACATCGGCCTGCTCGCCCTGCAGGGCCCGAAGGCCGAAGCGCTGCTGCAGCCGCTCACCGATCAGATCCTGGCGGACATCGGCTACTACCGGTTTGCGAGCGGGAGAGTGGCGGGCATCGGGTGCTTCATCTCGCGCACGGGCTACACCGGTGAGGACGGCTTCGAGCTCTACTGCCGCTCGACCGACACGCTCGCACTCTGGAACGCGCTCACGGCGGCCGGCGCGCAGCCGATCGGACTCGGCGCGCGCGACTCGCTGCGACTCGAAATGGGTTACGCGCTCTACGGCAACGACATCGATGAACACCTCACGCCGCTCGAGGCGGGCCTCGGCTGGATCGTGAAGCTCGACAAGGGGTCGCCGTTCATGGGCGCCGATGCGCTACGCGGCCAGAAGGAACACGGCGTCACGCGAAAGCTGGTCGGCTTCCAGACCGGATCTCGTGTGTTTCCACGTCACGGATATCCGGTGTTCGTCGACGGCCGCCAGGTCGACATCGTCCGGAGCGGCACCGTGAGCCCGTCGCTCGGCATCGGCATCGGCACGACCTACCTGCCGACCTCCGCGGCAAAGAACGGCACGAAGTTCGAGATCGAAGTGCGGGGCGAGCGGGTTCCGGCTGAAGTTGTTGCCCGGCCGTTCTGGACTGAGGGGAGCGCGAAGAAACGGTAGCACCGATGCGCCTGGCCATCCTCACGATTTCCGATGCCGGCAGCCGCGGCGAGCGTGCCGATCTTTCGGGCGACGCAATCGCGGCCTGGGCGGCGGAACGCGGCTACGACGTCGCCGTGCGGATGCTCGTGCCAGACGAGCCGCCGGCGATCTCGGGCGCACTTCGTCAATGGGCCGACGCTGATCTCGCCGACCTGATCCTCACCACCGGCGGCACCGGACTCACCGCCCGTGACATCACCCCCGAAGCCACTCGCGCCGTGCTGGACAAGGAAGCCTCCGGCATCGCCGAGGCGCTTCGAATGACCGCGTATGCCCGCTTTCCGCGTGCGGTGCTCTCGCGGGGCACCGCCGGCGTCCGCGGCATGACGCTGATCGTGAACCTGCCGGGTAGCCCCGGCGGGGTGCGCGACGGCCTGGGCGTGCTGAACGATCTGGTCGACCACGCCGTAGACCTCGTGCGCGGCGTCCGAACGAGGCACGACTGAGATGGCGTCCCGGATTCTGATCACGATGGACGATCTCGAAGTCGCCGTTCGTCTCAACGCGGCGCTCGAAGCGGCCGGACGCACGACCGGGATGATATCGTCGCTCGACGATGCGCGCGGCGCGGTGCGGCGCGAATCGCCGGATCTGGTGGTGCTCACCGGAGCCGTGCACGAGCCGCCCGCGCTCCATCTTGCCGCGTACGCGCGCGAGCACGAGATCTCCACGCTCGCGCTGCTCGAGCCGACTGATTCGGAGCGCACCGAGCGGGTAGGCCGCCTGGGCGTCACCGAGATCATGACCAAGCCGGCGCCGATCGACGATATCGTCGCCACGACGCAGCGCCTGCTCGATCGCCGCGGTCTGCAGCAACGCACCGGCATCATCGGTGAGAGCCAGGCGATCCAGGAAGTCCTCGTCAAGATCGAGCAAATGGGGCCGGTCTCGAGCACCGTGCTCATCCAGGGCGAGAGTGGCACAGGGAAGGAGTTGGTCGCCAAGGCGCTGCATGATCTGTCGCCGCGCCGGGGCAAGGCATTCATCGCGGTCAACTGCGCGGCGCTGCCCGAGGCCCTGCTCGAGAGCGAGCTCTTCGGCCACGAGAAGGGCGCCTTCACCGGTGCGGCCGAACGCCGGCTTGGCCGCTTCGAGCTGGCGAACGAAGGCTCGATCTTTCTGGATGAGATCGGCGCGATTCCGTTCAGCGTGCAGGTGAAGCTCCTGCGCGTCCTCGAGAGCCGAACCTTCTTCCGGGTGGGCGGCACCCAGCCGATCAAGGTCGACGTGCGCGTCGTCGCCGCGACCAATCGCCAACTCCGCGAGGCGGTGCAGCTGGGTGAGTTCCGCGACGATCTGTACTACCGGCTGAATGTCCTCAGCATCTACCTCCCGCCGCTCCGTGAGCGGCGAGGGGACATTGCGCTGCTGGTCCGGCGGTTCATCCGGGAATTTGCACGGCTGCACGACCGGACCTTCCGCGGGATCACGCCGGAGGCGCTCCAGCGCCTGGTGGACGCACCCTGGCCTGGCAACGTTCGCCAACTCCGGAACCTGATTGAGTCGATGGTGGTGCTGGCGCCAGGTACCGAGATCCGGCCGTCCGACATTCCGCCGGACGTGTTCGATGGGCCCGGGACCCTGCTGCCGGCGCGGGTCTCGGCCGGCCATGGGCGAGAGATGGCGGGCGGGCAGGAGCTGGAGTTCATTCTTCGGAACCTGGTCGATCTGAAGCTGCAGGTTGAAGAACTCCGCCGCCGGCTTGACCAAGCCCCACAGCGGGTGCACGTCATCGAACTCGCCGACAGCCCGGTTATCGGCGATCTGACAGACTCGGAGACAGACGGCCCCGGCCCCGAGCAGGTGCTGTACCGGCCCGGCATGACAATGGAGGATGTGGAAAAGGCTACAATTGGAGCCGCCTTGCGAGAGTATGATGGCAATCGGCGCCGGGTGGCGGAGGTACTCGCCATCGGTGAACGAACATTATACAGGAAAATCAAAGCCTATCGTCTAGAATGATTTAGCGCACCGCAAGCCATGTCTTGCAGTGCTGTAAGTTGCAGTCTGTCAAATATTTGCATATGTTCGGTACTTGACAGTCTCCGCGCTGACTGTCAATATTGCTCAGTTCCGATCGCCCCCTCAGCGCGGTGGTCTCCCTTTGCATCTGGTCCGTTGAACTTCGTCATCGACGCGGAAGCCTGTGTCGCGTGCTTGGCATGCGTCCGTATCTGCCCGACCGACGCCATTGCCGTCGCGGGCGAGGCTCCGCTTTTGCAGGTGGTCGACGAACTGTGCATCCGGTGCGGGCAATGCCATGCGTCATGCCCGCATTCTGCGGTACGGGTGATTGGGGAGGTTGGACGGGCACTCGCGATCGCGACCGAGGGCGGTGGGGTGCTCATCCTGAGTCCGGAGGCGGCCGCGCACTTTTATCCGGCCACGCCTGAGCAGGTCATAAACGCCTGTTACGAAGCGGGTTTCCGGACGGTCAGCCGGGGAATCATCGGCGACGAGCTGGTCGCCGCCGAGTATCTGCGGCTCTGGGAAGATGAAGCGTGGGGTACGATGATCCGCTCGACCGATCCGGTCGTGGTAGACACCGTTCGGACCACCTATCCCGAACTGATTCCGTATCTGGCGCCGATTGCGGTGCCGGCCGCCGCAGAGGCGAGATATCTCAGGGCACGGCAGCGTGCGGACCTTCGGGTGGTCTATGCCGGGGTGTCCGCCCCGACGCGCGGCAACGAGCTCGACGCGGCGATCACGTTTGCCGACCTGGAAGAGCTGCTGCGGGCGCGCGGAGTGTCGATCCTGACGCAGCCCAGCTATTTCCACCGGGTGCCTGAAGAGCGGCGGCGCCATCTGAGCGCGGCAGGCGGATTGCCGCTTGCATTGCTCGAGGAGTTTCGCCGGACCAACAGCCGATTCCGGGTTGTACGAGGCCTGGCGGGGCTCGGCGCGGTGGCGCGGGCGGTGGCGGTAGACCGGCTGGATCTCGGGTTCGTCGATGTGCTTTCCTGTGAGGGGACGCTCGATCATCCGCTCGCCGGGCCGCGGGAAGAGCTGTACTGGCGCCGCGCGCTGGTGGCGAGCACCGAGCCGCCGCGGAGCCGGTTTCCGGTGGTGGACAGTGCGGTCGTCGCGAGTGTGGGCGCGGTGTTCGACATCAAGGCGCGGCCGTTGCGGCCGGATCCGGACGCGGTCGGTACGATCCTGGATGCGATCGGGCTCGGCCCCAACGGCAGACCGTGGGACTGCGGGGCCTGCGGGTTCGCCACTTGCCAGCGATTTGCGGAAGTTTCCGCGCTGGGCCGCGCCACGTTGCGGCAGTGCACACCGTATCAGGAGCGCCGGGCGGAAGCCGCGCAGCTGGTGGCGGCGGTGGACATCCTCACCGGGCTTTCGACCTATCGCGTCCTGCGCGACCGGCTGGCCTACGAAGTCGAGCGATCCAAGCGGAGCAACGAGCACTTCGCGGTCCTGTTCCTGGACCTCGACCGCTTCAAGCAGGTGAACGACACGTACGGCCACGAGGCGGGTAACGACATTCTTCGCGGAGTGGCCGCCGAGGTTCGGCATGCGGTGCGGGCGTCGGACGTCGCGGCGCGATACGGGGGGGATGAGTTCGTGGTGATCCTGACGCGCACCGATCTGGCCGGCGCGTCACGCGTGGCCGAGGCGTTGCGGGCGGGCATCGAAGGCGTTGGCCGCCGGCTGGGCTATCCGCCGGGGCTGATCACCGTGAGCGTCGGGCTGGCCGAATTCGATCCGAAGAGCGGGACCGAGAGCGACCTGCTCGTGACCGCTGACCGTGCGCTGTACCGGGCAAAGGCGTCGGGCCGCAATCTCGTGGCCTGACCCAATCCACCGCAGGGTGAACGAAGGACGCACCATCGTGAGTGGCTCGTACTCGCCCCGCCAGTCGGGGCCCGTCCACCAGATCGGCCGCCCCGCGGCGCCGGCACCGGATTCGGTGCCCGATCCCTGGGGCGTCCGCCGTGCCGAGAATCTCCTGACGAGCCTGGAAGGCATTCTGTCCGCGCGTGTGGTGACGACACCGCTGGGCGAGGTAAGCGAAATCCACGTGCTCGCGCAGTCGGGTCTGCAGCCGAAGCAGCTGGTGCGGAACGTCGAGTCGGCGCTACTGGCGCAGCTCGGGCTGAAGGTCGATCACCGGAAGATCAGCGTTGCCCAGACGGCGGACGTGAAGCCGATCGAGGCGCTCGATCGAGAAGCCGTGCGCGAGCAGGTGCTGCGCCGTTCGGTGCTGTTTGAAAATTTGAGCGTGGCGCCGGGCCGGCGTCCGCATCGCATACAGATCTCGGTGACGCTGTCGTTTCGCGATCAGACCGAAACGGCGGAAGAGGAGAGCAGCGATACGCCGCGGAGCCGGGTGGAAGCGGCCGCGAAGGCGGCGGTGACGGTACTCGACCGGCTGCTGGCGGAACAGGCGGCATCGGTGGCGCTCGAGGGCGCGAAGATCGTCGAAGTGTTCGATCGCGAGTTTGCGTTCGTCGGCGTGCAGGGTCTGGGCGGGCGCGAGTCGCTGCTTCTGACCGGCACCGCGCAGATCAAGGAGAGCGCGGAGCGTGCGGCGGTGTTCGCGGTGCTCGATGCAACGAATCGGTGGACCGAGGCGCGCCGCCCGAGCTGAGTTGCAGCGGTTGATCCTGAGAGATGACTGAAGTGGGTCGAGGGTATTTCGGAGGGACGTCAAACCGTGGGCCCGCGTGAGCGGACCGCACAACTGGAAAGGACGAACGGGAGGGGACCCCGGTCTTCGTAGTACGAGCGGAGACTAGCGGACAAGTAAGAGCGGAGCGTCTGGTGGGCCATAGCGAGGCTTGCCACTTCCCAGTAGTACTCGGAAAGTATTCCCGAAGGGGGGTGACGCTCATGTTGCAGATTTCTTTGCTCGGCTCGGTGATGGATTTCATCGCCAACTTGTTCATGGCCGAAGGGCAGACCTGGCATTAATCTGAGGGTCGGGGTCCACTTTCCTCATCATCTTGATGCTCACACGCCACGCGCGGATTGGCATCCTAGTAGCGTTTGTGACAGTCTGTGCACTCGCCATCAGCGGCGCGGCTTGGACTGTCCGCTTGCCGTTTCCGGGCTGGTGGCCGTTCGCAACATTCCTCCTTGTCGCAACGATCCTCGAGGGTCTCAATACGCAGCTCCGCGTGGCTGCGCGCGGCTCTACGTCATTCATTATGCATTTGGCCGCTGGTCTGCTGTTTGGCGGCTTTTGGGGTGCCGCGATTGCTGGCATCTCGACACTGTTTGGTGATATCGCGCGGAAGAACGCGCCGATTAAGGTTCTCTTCAACGTTTCGCAACGCGTTCTCGCCGTTGCACTGGCTGCAACTCTGTACCAATCGCTTGGCGGCGAATTGCCGCCAACGTATTTAGCGAGCGGGGGGAATCTCTCGTCACAAGTTGTGCAGCGTGACCTCGGATTGTTCCTCGTATACGCCGTCGCGTACTTTCTTGTCAATTCGGTAGCGGTTAGCGCAGCGGTTGCGCTAAGCTCAGAACGCGCGTTCCGGGAAGTGTGGCACCTGAATACCCGGGGCGTGATCGGCTATGATTTGGGTGCAAGTGTGATCGCGCTGCTTGTCGACATCTTGTACACTGGGTTTGACAGATGGATTGGCTTCGGGTCTGCTGGCCTGATTT
>JBDTQV010000110.1:0-7280 GCA_039932015.1 Gemmatimonadota bacterium
CGTACGGGCACCGCGGGGGAAATCACCCGGTGCGCGACGTGCGCAACGATCAGGTCCTCATCACGACGCAGAATCACGGTTTTGCTGTCGTGGGCACGGAGCAGGGAATCCCGGGGGCGCCGGCGCTCGACGTGACGCATCTGAATTTGAACGACGGCACGGTCGAAGGCGTACGCCACCGTGAGCTCCCGCTGTTCGCCGTGCAGTACCACCCGGAGGCGGCACCCGGTCCGCACGACGCTTTCCCGCACTTCGCCGAGTTCCTCCGGGCGGTTAAAAAACCCCCAAGCCCTTGACAGTCAACAGGTAAGCTCGTACTATCGGCCACTAGGACACCGACTCGGGTGCCTCAGTCTGTGACCCTTCTGGGGGATGCATGACCAAAGCCGATCTCGTGGAACAGGTAACCGCGTCCATCGCTCGCACGTCGGGGCCGATGATCTCCAAGAAGGACTGCGCCCGCGTCGTGGACGCCTTCCTGGACGCGGTCAAGGACGCGCTGAAGGACCAGCACAATATTGAAGTACGCGGGTTCGGCACCTTCAAAATCCGGCGGCGCAAGACGCGCATGGCGCGAAATCCCCGCACGGGAGATCCGGTCGAAGTAGCCGCGCGACCGGTGCCGGTCTTCAAGCCCAGCAAGGAGTTGCGTGCCCTTGTTGCAGACGAGCCGGAGCCGGCGTCATCGGACCGCGGTCCTTTGGATTCAGCATCGGGTCTCTAGTCAGCATTTACTTTTCCTCGCGGGGCCGCATGCATGTGCGGCCCCGTTCCATTCCCGGACTCGCATGACCGGTCCTGCCGCTTCCGCCGCTGTACGCGTCCTGCTCTTCGCACGCTATGCCGATGTGCTGGGCGCAGATGCGCTCTCACTCGAGCTTCCGCTCCCCGCGACGCTCGAGCAGGTCGTCGCGGCAGTTCGTGCCCTTCCGGGCGGGCATCGGCTTCCGCCGCATCCACTTTGCGCCATCAATCTCGAGCAGCGTGCCGCCGATACGCTCGTGCAACCCGGCGACGAAGTCGCACTGCTTCCACCTCTGGCTGGCGGATGAGATGCCGCATCTGACGCACGCTGCGATCGATGCAGCGGCGCTCGCGCACCGCGTCCAGTCGCCGGCACGCGGCGCCGCCGTATCGTTTCTGGGCCTGGTCCGGGATCACCACGGCGGCCGCACCGTCGAGCGGCTCGACTACTCCGCGTACGAGCCGATGGCGGAAACCGAATGCGCGCGGATCGTCTCGGAAGCTGAATCGCGTTGGCCGGTCGCGATTGCGCTGGAGCACCGGCTCGGCCGGCTGACCATCGGCGACGTGGCGGTCGCGGTGGTCGCGGCGGCGCCGCACCGCGCGGTGGCATTCGAAGCGTGCCGGTTCGTGATCGACGAGGTGAAGGCGCGGGTGCCGATCTGGAAACGCGAGCACTACTCGGACGGAACGGTCGGCTGGGTGGATCCGACGGCCGCCGGTGGCGTGGTCGCCGATCGGCCGGACCCGCCGTGAACGCCATTCTCGACGCGCTGTCGCGCCCGCTTGGCAGCCTGCGCATTTCGGTGACCGACCGCTGCAACATGCGGTGCGGCTACTGCATGCCGGAGCGCGAGTATGTATGGCTGCCGCGTGCGTCGCTGCTCAGCTTCGAGGAAATTGCTCGTCTGGCCCGCGTCTTCGGCGCGCTCGGCGCCCGAAAGCTGCGGCTCACCGGCGGCGAACCGCTACTGCGTGCGGAACTGCCGTCGCTGATCTCGATGCTTGCCGCGAGCAGCACGGTCGACGACATCGCGCTCACCACGAACGCCATTCTTCTCGCCCAGCACGCGGCCGCGCTTCGCGCCGCGGGGCTCCGGCGCGTCACCGTCAGTCTCGACACGCTGCGGGCCGACCGGAGCCTCGCGTTCGCGCGCAATACCAAACACGCCGAGATACTGCAGGGCATCGACGCCGCCGCGCGTGCGGGCTTTGATCGCATCAAGCTGAATGCGGTGATCATCCGCGGCTTCAACGACGACGAGATTCTCGACCTGTTCGAATATGCGCGCAGCCGAAATGCTGAAGTGCGCTTCATCGAGTACATGGATGTGGGCGGTGCGACGCAGTGGCGAATGGACCAGGTGGTGTCGCAGCGCGAAATACTCGCGCGGATCGGCGAGCGCTACGGGGCAGTGACGCCGATCTCGCCCGCGAACTCGCGCGCTCCGGCAGAGCGGTTCTCGATCGCGGACGGCTCGACGTTCGGCGTGATCGCATCGGTGACCGCGCCCTTCTGCCGTACGTGCGACCGCAGCCGTCTCACCGCAGACGGAACCTGGTATCTCTGCCTTTACGGCGAAACCGGCGTCGATCTGCGAACGCCACTGCGCGAAGGCGCGACCGACGCTGACCTGACGCGCCTCGTGACCGACGTCTGGCAGGCGCGCACCGACCGCGGCGCCGAAGTGCGGAATGCCCTGGGCACGCGCGGCGCGCTCTACGGCATCGAAGGCCTTCGCGCCGATTCGCGGCGCGAAATGCACACACGGGGGGGATGATGGCGTTGCATGTCGCCCTGATCGAGCCACGCATCCCGCCGAACACCGGCAATATCGCGCGCCTCTGCGCCGCGACCGATTCTCCACTGCATCTGATCGGCCCGCTCGGCTTCTCGATCGACGACGCCGACGTCAAACGCGCCGGGCTCGACTACTGGCCGCACGTCGACCTCTGGAATCACGCGGACTGGTTTGCATTTCGCGATGCCGTCGCCCGCGAGCGCTGCCTCTATTTCTCGGCGAACGCGACCCAGCGCTTCTGGGATGCGCCCTTTACGGCGAACAGCTGCCTGGTCTTTGGCAATGAAACCGACGGCATGCCCGCGCGCATTCTGGAGAAACATCCCGAGCGTTGCTACCGCATTCCGATGCGGCCGGGGCTGCGCAGTCTCAATCTTGCGACGGCAGCGGGAATCGTGTTGTACGAGGGCCTTCGGCAGGTCGGCGCGCGCGTCACCGCGGGCTTTCAATAGGGTCCGACAAACGGTACATTCCGACGATTTCGGGGTATCAACCCGAAGTGAAAAGTTGACAGGCGGCGAGCATTCACCCGAACGCGAGAGCGGCTTCGATGCTGGGAAAAGTGGCGGTGGTCGGCGCGGGCAACGTGGGAGCCACGGCGGCGCAGCGGCTGGCGGAAAAGAACCTGGCGCGAACGGTCGTCATGATCGACGTCGCGGAGGGGGTTCCGCAGGGCAAGGCGCTCGACCAATGGCAGTCGGGTCCGATCGAGGGATTCGACACCCGCGTGATCGGCAGCCAGAGCTACGAGGACGCCGCTGATGCGGAAATCTTCGTCGTCACCGCGGGCATCGCCCGGAAGCCGGGGATGAGCCGGGATGATCTGGTGCGCACCAACGCGGGCATCGTCCGCTCGGTGTCGGAGCAGATCGCGCGAGTCGCCCCCAAGTCGATCATCATCGTCGTCTCGAATCCGCTGGACGTGATGTGCTACGTCGCGATGAAGGCCAGCGGCTTCCCGCGTGAGCGGGTACTCGGCATGGCCGGCGTGCTGGACACCGCGCGGTATCGCACGTTCCTCGCCGAAGCCGCTGACGTGTCGGTGGAGGACATTCAGGCCATGGTGCTCGGCGGCCACGGTGATACGATGGTGCCACTCATCTCGTGCACCACGGTCTCGGGCATTCCGATCACGCAGCTCATCGACCAGAAGCGGCTCGACGAGATCGTCACCCGCACGCGCAACGGTGGCGCCGAGATCGTCGCCTTTCTGAAGACCGGCTCGGCGTACTACGCGCCGAGCGCGGCGGCGGTGCAGATGGTCGAAGCGATTGCGCTCGACAAGCGGCGCGTGCTGCCGTGCAGCGCCTGGCTCACCGGCGAGTACGGCCTCCACGACGTCTTCTGCGGCGTTCCGTGCAAGCTCGGCCGCAACGGGCTCGAGCAGATCATCGAAGTCACCCTGACGGATGCCGAGCGGCAGGATCTCATCAAGTCGGCGGAGGCGGTCCGCGTTACCCAGGCCGCCGTCGACGCCTGAGCATGCTGGCCTTTTATCGATCGACAATCGGGAAGAAGATCCTGATGGCCGTGTCCGGCATCATCGGGATCATCTTCCTGATTCTGCATATGGCAGGGAATCTCCAGATCTTCGAAGGTGCGGCCAAGATCAATGCGTACGGCGCCACGCTGCACGGGCCGCTCGCGGAAGTCGTGCTCCTTGAGCGCGTGGTCCTGATTGTCGCAGTGCTCGTGCACGTGCTCATGGCCTGGCAGCTCACGCAGCGTGCGCGCGCGGCACGCCCCGACGCGTATGTGCAGCGCCACACCCAGGTGGCGACGGTCGCGTCACGCACGATGCGGATTGGCGGCATCCTGCTCCTGCTCTTCATTCCCTTTCATATTCTGCATTTCACCACGGGAACGATCCGGCCCGCCGGCACGTACGTCGAGGGCGACATCTATGCCAACGTGGTCGCCGGCTTCCGCGTGCCGTGGGTGACGGCCTTCTACGTCGCGTCGATGATCGCGCTGGGGCTCCACCTCTATCACGGCGTCTGGAGCTCGGCCAGGACCCTCGGATTCGCACCGCCTTCGCGATTCCCGCTCCACCGCCGCGTCGCGCTCGTGCTCAGTGTGGTGCTGTGGCTCGGATTCACAATCGTTCCGGTCGCGATTGCCGCCGGGTGGGTGAGGTGACCATGGAGCTCAAGCCGCGCGTTCCCGACGGACCGATCGAGCAGAAGTGGGAGAAGCACCGCTTTGAGATGAAGCTGGTCAATCCGGCGAACAAGCGGCGGCACACGATCCTCGTGGTCGGCTCGGGCCTGGCGGGCGCGTCTTCGGCCGCGACCCTGAGCGAGCTCGGGTACAACGTGAAGTGCTTCTGCTTCCAGGACTCCCCGCGGCGCGCGCACAGCATTGCGGCGCAGGGCGGCATCAATGCGGCCAAGAATTATCAGAATGACGGCGACAGCGTCTATCGTCTGTTCTACGACACGGTGAAGGGCGGCGACTACCGCTCACGGGAGGCGAATGTCTACCGTCTCGCGCAGATCAGCGTCGACATCATCGATCAGTGCGTGGCGCAGGGCGTGCCGTTCGCGCGCGAGTACGGTGGCTTCCTCGCGAACCGATCGTTTGGCGGCGCGCAGGTGTCGCGGACGTTCTATGCGCGCGGACAGACGGGCCAACAGCTCCTGCTCGGCGCCTATCAGGCGCTGGAGAAGGAAATCGACCGCGGCGGCGTCACGATGTACCCGCGTACCGAGATGCTGGATCTCGTCGTGATCGACGGCCAGGCGCGCGGTATCATCACCCGGGATATGGTCACCGGGGCGATCGAGGCGCACGCGGGGGATGCCGTGGTGCTCGGGACCGGCGGGTACGGCAACGTGTTCTACCTGTCCACCAACGCGAAGGGCTCGAACGTCACCGCAATCTGGCGCGCGCACAAGCGCGGTGCCGCCTTCGCCAACCCGTGCTATACGCAGATTCACCCCACCTGCATTCCGGTCAGCGGTGAGCATCAGTCGAAGCTCACGCTGATGAGCGAATCGCTCCGAAACGACGGCCGCGTCTGGGTGCCGAAGCAGAAAGGTGACGCGCGGCCGCCGCAGCAGATTCCGGAAGCGGAGCGCGATTACTACCTGGAGCGGCGCTACCCCAGCTTCGGCAACCTCGTGCCGCGCGACGTTGCGTCGCGCGCGGCCAAGGAGCAGTGCGACGGCGGCCACGGCGTGGGGCCCGGTGGCTACGGTGTGTATCTCGATTTTGCCGACGCCATTTCGCGGGTGGGTGAGGCGAAAATTCGCGAGCGGTATGGCAATCTCTTCGAGATGTACGCGCGCATCACCGCCGAAGATCCCTATACGGTGCCGATGCGCATCTACCCCGCGGTGCACTACACGATGGGCGGCCTCTGGGTCGACTACAATCTCATGAGCACGATTCCCGGCCTGCATGTGATCGGCGAGGCGAACTTCTCCGATCACGGCGCCAACCGGCTGGGCGCGAGCGCGCTGATGCAGGGGCTGGCAGACGGGTATTTCGTGCTGCCATACACCATCGGGGATTACCTCGCCTCGGCGCGGCCGGCGAGTGTCGACACCACTCATCCCGAGTTCGCGCGGACCATGGCGGAGGTGACCGCACAGACGCGCCGCTTTCTCGAGATCCGTGGCACCCGCACCGTCGATTCGTTCCACCGGGAGCTCGGCCGGCTCATGTGGGACAAGTGCGGGATGGCCCGGAACGCGGAAGGTCTCCGCGAAGCGCTCGCGCGCATTCCAGCGCTGCGCGAACGGTTCTGGCGCGAGGTCAATGTCCCGGGCAGTGATGTCGAGCTGAATCAGGCGCTCGAAAAGGCGGGGCGCGTCGCCGACTTCTTCGAACTCGCCGAGCTCATGTGCCGGGATGCGCTCCATCGTGAAGAGTCCTGCGGCGGGCATTTCCGGGAAGAGCATCAGACGCCGGATGGCGAAGCGCTCCGGAACGACGAGGCATTCGCGTACGTTGCCGCGTGGGGGTACGGCGGCGCGGGGGGCGAGGCGCAGCTCTTCAAGGAGCCGCTCGACTTCGAGTACGTGCACCTGGCGCAGCGGAGTTACAAGTGACGGAGAAGGCGATGCGACTCACGCTGCACGTCTGGCGCCAGGCCGGTCCCGGCGCCGACGGGAAAATGGTGCGCTACGAAGCCGCGGATATTTCACCGGACATGTCGTTCCTGGAAATGCTCGATGTCGTCAACGAACGGCTCACCGAGAAGGGCGAAGTGCCGATCGCGTTCGATCACGACTGCCGCGAGGGGATCTGCGGATCGTGCAGCCTCATGATCAACGGCGTGGCGCACGGACCGGAGAAGGGCACGGCGACCTGCCAACTGCACATGCGGAGCTTCCGGGACGGCCAGGAGATTTACATCGAGCCGTGGCGGTCGCGCGCGTTTCCGGTGATCAAGGACCTGGCCGTCGACCGCGGCGCCTTCGACCGGATCATTCAGGCCGGCGGGTACGTCTCGGTGAACACCGGTGGCGCGCCGGACGCCAATGCACTTCCGATTCCCAAGGAAGCTGTCGAGCTGTCCATGGATGCCGCGCAATGCATCGCCTGCGGCGCCTGTGTCGCGGCGTGTCCCAACGGTTCGGCCGCGCTGTTTACTGCGGCCAAGATCTCCCATCTGGGGCTTCTGCCGCAGGGGCAACCGGAGCGATACCGGCGCGCGCTTCGCATGGTCTCGCAGATGGACGCCGAGCTGTTCGGTGGGTGCAGTCTGTTCGGCGAGTGCCAGGAGGC
>JBDTQV010000111.1:0-7274 GCA_039932015.1 Gemmatimonadota bacterium
AGGCTGCTCGACGTACCGATGACGATGCGGGAAATCCTCGTCAGCTATGCCTACGCCTTACCCGAAAACATCTCGCTCGTAATGCCGGCCGCCGTGCTCGTCGCTACCGTCTTTACCGTCGGTGCGATGGGCCGGCACTCGGAACTCACCGCGGCAAAGGCGAGCGGCCGGAGCTTCCACCGGCTGATCTTCCCGCTCGTAGTGGCCGGAGCGGTCGCCTCGGTACTCGCGCTCGCAGTCGGCGAGCTTGCGGTGGGCGCGACGGCGAAGCAGAAGGAACTCCAGCACGAGAGCGCGGCGCAGCCGAGAAGCGGGCGATACAACTTCGTCTATCGCGGGGACGCGGGTTGGGTGTACGCCATCCGCTCGCTCGACCTCGCCAGCGGCCAGCTCAAGCAGATCCTGCTCGAGCGGAAAGGCAGCGGGGCAGCTTATCCGACGCTCGTTATCTCGGCGGATAGTGCCGGCTATGCCGACAGCGCGGGCGTTTGGCGACTCTGGAACGGAGCGAGCCGCGTCGTCATCAGCGGCGAGCGCCAGGCGACGTTCCGTTTTCAGTCGATGCGCTTGAAAGCGCTCACGCAAAGCCCGCCCCAGCTGCTCGCACCTACCAAGGCGCCCGATGCGATGCGGTACGCCGAGCTGGGGCGCTACATCGATGCATTGAAGCGCTCGGGCAACGACACGCGGAAGCTGGAGGTGGATCAGGCGCTCAAGCTCGCGATTCCGGCGACGTGCCTGATCGTGGCGCTGTTTGGCGCGCCGCTCGCGGTGTCGACGCCGCGGTCTGGGCCCGCAGCCGGAATCGCGGTGAGTCTCGCCACCACGATTTCGTTTCTCATGCTCACGCAGTTCGCGCGGGCGGTCGGGGCTGGGGGATTGATCGAGCCGGTCGTGGCAGCATGGCTTCCCAACGCGATCTTCCTGCTCGCATCGCTCGTGATGCTGAAGCGCGTGGCGACCTAGCAACCGGCAGTGCGCCGCGCGACCGAAAGCAGGAATGGCCGCCGCAGATCGCTCTGCGGCGGCCGTTCAGTTGCGAGGAGCTCGACTAGAACGTGTAGCGTGCGCCGAGCTGCATCTTCCATCGCGACGCGTTGGTGGACACGCGATAACGCTGCGGGAGCGCGAGGTCGTAGATGCCGCGATTGTTGGCCGCGTCATAGCCGGTCAGGCGGAGCAGGTTGGCCGTTTCAGAGCCGGTGGTCGAGCGGATCTGCCCCCAGTCGCTGCCGAGCAGGCTCATGACGTTGAACACATCGAGCGTGAGCTCGAGTGCCTGGCCATGCGCCGTTGGCACGACCTTGCCGAGGCGCGCGTCCATGAAGCTTTGCCACGGATTGCGGCAGGCATTCCGCTCCATCACCTTGCCCCGATTGTTCCGCAGGCAGGCCTCGCCGTTGATGTACTGGTCGAGGGTGGCGAACTTGGCCGTGCGCTGGTCCGGCGTGCCGGACAGCGTGATGTCGTTCTCGTCGCGCGGAATGTACACGATGTCGTTGGTGGTGAGGCCGTCGGCATTCGCGTCGCCTTGCACCATGTATGTATAGGCATTGCTCGACGCGCCGGTGTAGAAGAGCGCGAAGCGCGTTCGGAACGGCGCGTTGATCGCACCGCTCAAGGCGACCTTGTGCGGCCGGTCAAACGCGGACCGGCGGCGGAGGCGCTGCGCCATGACGCCCGTGAGCGGCGCGAATCCGAGATTGGAGCTCGCGATGCTCGACGTGAGCGACATCTGGTCCCGGGTGCGCGACCAGGTGTAGCCGGCATTGAACTCGAGGCCGTGGCTGAACCGCTTCTGGAGCTGGCCGGTGATGGCCGTCGAGTAATCGCCGCTCGAGTTCGAGTGGCGGATTACGGCCCGATAGTTGTTCGATCCGCGCAGCGGGGTGGGCGTGCCGCTAGCCCCGACGAACGACCCGTAGAGCTGGCGTCCCTCGGAGTTCACGCCGCCGTAGATCAGGTTCACGTCCTCGAGGAAAAACTGGTTGATCGAGCGCGTGTGCAGGAAGTCCACGGTACCGACAATGTTCAGCGGGAGCTGGCGGTCCGCACCGACCGCGACCTTGAGCGTCTGGGGATACTTGAAGCCATCATCGAAATAGTTGATCGTCGACGCGGCGGCCGGCGCACCCGAGCCTGACGCACACGTCCGCGGGGTCGCGGCGGTGTCGAGGGTGAACGCGGGCACCTGCGCGCCGGTGCACACGAGGTCGGACTGTTCGAGGCCGGTATTCACGAATGCGTTCGAGACCCAAACGTACGGCGGCCGCCCGCTGAACACGCCAACGCCACCGCGCAGAATCGTCGTACCTTTGCCCGTCGGGTCCCAATTGAAGCCAACGCGCGGCGACCACAGCTTGCCGTTGGGCGTCACGCTGGTGTTGATACCGAGCGAATCGAGCAGACCGGGATTGGTGGTCGCCTGGTCCACGTTGGGCGCGTCGAGGCGAAGGCCGAGCGTGACGGTGAGGCGGTCATTCGGGGTCCACGCATCCTGGCCGTAGAAGCCGAACTGCTTCACGTGGAAGTTGGCCACCGCGCCCTCGGGACGGCTTGGCGTGCCATAGAAAATTTCGTAACGGCTGGGCAGGCCCTTGGTGAGCGAGTCCACGCTGCCGAAGTTGTAGATGCCGTACGAGCCGGCGGTGAAAACGTTGTAGAACTTGAAGAACTCGTTGTGGGTACCGAAGGTGACGCGGTGCGCGCCGGCGTCGAACGTCAGGTTGTCCGTGATCTCGTAGATGTCCTGGTCGAGCTGATTACCCTGCGAAAACCGGTCGGCGCCCGCCGCGATGGTGGCGCCCGCCCGGTCACCGCCGACGAGGAGCAGCGGAATGCGGTTGGGGACGGCGCGGATGTCGCGAATCGTCGAGCGGCCGAGGAGCAGCTCGTTGTTGAGCTTGCCGCCGAAGACGGTGTTCCACTTTGCCCGGGTGGTGTTGTTCGTGTTGTTCTGTGCGTAGCCGCTCAGCGAGAGCTGATAGCCGTCGCGGTTGCCGGTTGCCGTCGAGTTGCGAATCAGCTTGTCGTCGCTGGCCTTCACGTAATTGTTCGACAGCTCGAGCGTGCTGTTGGTGCCGAGCTGGAAGCTGAGCTTGGCGAAGACGTTGTTGTCCGGCGTGCGCAGGCTCGGGGCACGCCAGTCGCCCGGGTCAAAACCCCGCCCCTTGAGATATTCCTGCACCGCGTTGGCACTCGCCTGCGTGATGCCGATGCCCACCGAGTCGGCGCCGCCGGCCGCATCGAGGCCAATCTGCTGGCCGCCCCATGGCGTCACCTTCGCCTGAAGGTCCGTAGCGACAAAGAAGTGCATCCGGTCCCGAATGACCGGCCCGCTCACGGTGAAGCCGTACTGCTTCGTGTTGAAGTCCTCCGGCGCGACGCCTGCGGTATCCTTGCCCACGAAGGTCTGACTCTGGAGATATCCGAACGCCGAGCCGTGGAACTCGTTGCTGCCGGACTTGGTGACCGCATTGATCGAGCCGCCGGTGAACGCGCCCTGGCGCACATCGAACGGCGCGATGAGGATCTGGAATTCCTTGATCGCCTCGAGCGAGATTGCGGAGGCGTTGGCCTGGCCGCCCGGCGCGCCGGAGCCGCCAAGGCCGAAGAGGTCGTTGTTGACGCCGCCATCGATCTGGATGTTGTTGAACCGGTTGTTCTGGCCGCTGACGGAGGTGCCCTGAATCTGCGGACTGGTGCGGATAAGATCGGTGAAGTTGCGGCCCAGCAGCGGCAGGTTGTTGATAGTCGTGGCGCTGATCAGCTGCTGCGGACCGGTCTTGTTGGCGTTGATGAGCGGATTCGCTTCACTGACGACGTTGGCCTGCTCGAGCTGGACTACGGACTGTGAGAGCGAAAAGCTGGCCTCGAGGCGCTGGCCGAGGGACACGGTCACGTTCGACTGGCGCAAGGCCTGATAGCCAATGGCGCGCACCTCGATCGCGTACGGCCCGCCGATGACGACATTCTCAACGTTGTAGCGCCCGTTCGAGGAGGTCGTCGCTGCGTAGCGCTGGCCAGTCGAGCCATTCACGATCGTGATCGCCGCGCCCTCGACTGGCGTGCCGGCACTCGCCTGCGTCACCGTCCCCTGCACCGCTCCGAACGTCGTGCCCTGGGCGTCCAGCCGGCGAGTGAAGCTCGCGAGCGCGATCAGCGCTCCGAGCACGTATCCTGCCTTGACGATGGGCTGCTTCATGCGCCGTGCCTCACGCGAGAAGGTGGAGTTGGCGTCGTAATGGTGGGCAATGCGTTGAAAATGGTAAATGCGCGCTGGCTGCGCGTCCCGGGCGGAAGTATACGCCGCGTCCGGGCGAGGTCAAGCGAATGGACCGTCCGTGACCGCCGTGTTACCCGCGGGCCCGGACCATGCACGCCACGCGTAGTAGGCCGGCACGCCCGCGAGAATGATTCCGAACGTAATTCCCGTGTTTTTCGGATCGGTAATTAGCGCGTTCACCACCATGGCGAGCGACGCCAGCAGGAACAGGAGCGGCACGATCGGGTAACCCCACGCCCGGTACGGCCGCGGCATGTCGGGCCGGGTCCGGCGGAGCACGAACACCGCACCGACCGCCAGCGCATAAAATGGCCAGATTCCCAGGATGAACTTGTCGGCGAGTTGCTGGAAATTGTTGAGCAGCACGTAGACGACGCCCAGTACCGTCGCGATGAGAACCGCGACGGATGGGCTCTTGAACCGGGGTGACACGCGCGCGATCTGGCGAAAGAAGAGACCGCGGTCCGCCATAGCGAAGAAAATTCGGGGGCCCGTCATCATCGAGCCGTTGAGCGCGCCGAAGCAGGACAGCATCACGACACCGGCAATGACGGCCGCGCCCTTCGAACCGAGCAGCGGAATGCGGGCCGCGGCGGTGGAGGCGATGAGCGGCGCACCGGCCATTTCCGGCAATGGTACGAGATAGATGTACGCCAGGTTGAGCAGCAGGTAGACCACGACGATCGCGGCGGTGCCGATGATGAGCGCCAGCGGTAGCGTGCGCGCCGGATCCTTGACTTCACCCCCCATGAAGGACAAATCAGCCCAGCCGTCGTAGGTCCACATGATGGAGATGAGCGCCGTCGCAAGGAGCGAGACGTTGAGGCCGCCGCTCCACGGGGCGGCAAAGTGGCTCGCACTGCCGTCCCCCGCCAGAAAGGCGAGAAGCGCGAGCGCCGCCAGCGCGCCGAACTTGGCGACGGTGGTGAGATTCATGACCACGGCGGCCAGGCTGACGCCCAGATAATTGAAGATCCCCACGAGCACCACCGCCGCAGCCGCCACATAGCGTACCTGCTGCGGCGCGAGCGGCACGAAGTACCCCAGATATTCCGCGAATATCGTGGCGATGGCACCCAGCGCGGAGGCGCGGATGACCGCCAGCTCGGACCAGCCAAAGAGAAAGGCCGGCAGCGGGCCAAATGCCTCGAGGATGTACGCAAACACCCCGCCCGACCTCGGCATGGCGGCCGCGAGTTCGGCGTAGGTGAGCGCGCCGAACAGCGCGATCACTCCGCCCAACACCCAGGCGAGCATCACTGGGCCAGGCGTGCCGAGTCGCGCGGCGACCCCGGCCGGCACCCGGAAAATTCCGCTGCCGATCGTCGACCCCACCAGCACCGCCACCGCGCTCCAGAGGCCGAGGTGTCGGGGCATGCGCTCACCCCAGGCATCGCGCTGTTCGGACATGAGTTCTTTCGGCTGGGAGGGTGGGCCGATGGGCCGGCGAAGGCTGTAACGTCGCGCCGCGATTTTACCTTGACAAGGGGTGATGGCGGGCCATTCTTTCGCTCGCTCGCCGCCGACCCTGGCTGCGACGACCACTCGGCGGGGTATCGAACGATATGGACACGGATGTACGCGACCGGACCCGACTCCTGCGCCGGCTTGCCTGGACCGGCGCCGGCCTCGCATTCGGACTGATCGTGCTGGGCGGCGTCGTCCGAATATCGGGCTCAGGCCTGGGCTGCGGGGATCACTGGCCCCGGTGTAACGGCCACTGGCTGCCGCCGCTCGACGATATCCGGACCGTCATCGAGTTCAGCCATCGCTGGGTGGCGTCGCTCGTCAGCCTCGTGGTCGCGGCGCTCGCGGCCGTTGCCTGGATCCGGCACCGGCACGACCGCTCTCTCGTCGTCCCGGCCACGGCGGCGCTCGTCCTGCTCGTCGTACAGGTGCTACTTGGCGCGGTGACGGTCAAGCTCATGCTGCCGCCGTGGGTGATCATCACCCATCTCGCGAACGCGATGGTCCTGCTGGCCGTGCTGCTGGTGACGGCGCTCCGGGCGCGCCCGGGTGGCTGGCCGGCGCGCCCGGCCGGGCGGCACCCGGCACACCGGCTGGTGCACGTCGCGGCGCTGCTCGGATTCGTGGTCATTCTGTACGGAGCGCAGGTCGCCAATTTTGGTATCGGCATGGTGTGCGGCGGATTCCCGCTCTGCAATGGACAGCTCGCCCCGCCGGCCGCGACGCTGGCGCTGGTACACTGGACCCACCGGGTGCTGGCGTTTGGGTTCGCGGCGGTGATGATCGCGGTGGCACTCAGGATCGCGCGCGCGAGACGGGCTCCGGCGGCACCGGAGACTGCGCGACTGCTCAGGAATGCGGCATTCGCGACGGTGGCGCTCACCGTGCTCCAGATCGCCATAGCCGCGGCGATGGTCAATCATCTGCTGCCGCCCACGCTTCGGGTCCTGCACCTGCTGACCGGCACCGCCGTGTGGGTCTCGCTCGTGGTGCTCGTGTTCGTCTCGGGACGGACCGGCCTCGCGACCAGTGTGGCACACGGCGCCGAAGCCGACTCGGCGACCGAGCCGACCGGGCCGACCGCCACCCGACGACCCTCGCTCACCAGAGACCTGATCACGCTCACCAAGCCGCGGATCATCTCGCTCCTGCTGGTCACCACGATCGCGCCAATGTTCATTACCGATCGCGGTATTCCGCCGCTCGGCCTCGTGCTCTGGGTGACGCTCGCCGGGTACCTGATGGCCGGCGGCGCCAACGCCATCAACATGTGGTTCGACCGGGACATCGACACCCGGATGACGCGAACCCGCCTCCGGCCCATTCCGGCGGGGCGTATCTCGCCGGCGGCCGGTCTCGCTTTCGGGCTGGCGCTCGGCGCCACGTCGTTTGCGCTGTTCTGGATATTCGTCAATCCGCTCAGTGCGTGGCTCGCCCTCGCCGGCCTGCTCTTCTATGTCCTCGTCTATACCATGTGGCTCAAGCGGACCACGACGCAGAACATCGTGATCGGCGGTGCCGC
>JBDTQV010000112.1:0-7248 GCA_039932015.1 Gemmatimonadota bacterium
GGCCGGCGATGCTGCCGTGGCCCGCGCGGGTGCGGGCGGATCGTCCACCGACGTATTGGTCGGCACGGTATCCGCGTGTCACGGCGCATCGAGTCTGCTGCATCTTGGCGCCGCGTGAGGGGAACCGCGCGGTGTTCTATATTGAGCACGTGCCGTGTCGGCCGTCATCACTGTATTTGGGGAATCGATGAGCGCTAGTCTCGAGTTCGACGTGATCATCATCGGCGGCGGGCCCGCCGGGCTGTGTGCCGCGATGTACGCTGGACGCGGCATGCTGCGGGCCGTGCTGCTGGAGCGCGGGCGCACCGGTGGCGAGCTGCTCAACACCGAGTGGATCGAGGATTACCCGGGGTTCGTCAGCATCAAGGGCAGCGAGCTGGCCGAAAAGATGACCGAGCACGCGGTCAAGTTCGGTGCCGATATCCGCCAGGAAAACGTCGAGTCGATCGAGCGCCAGCCGGACGGCACCTTTCATGTGATGACGTCGATCGGCATGCTCTACACTGCGCCCACCGTCATCATCACCGCGGGTGGCACACCCACCAAACTCGGCGTGCCGGGCGAGCTCGAGTATGCCGGGCGCGGAGTCTCGTACTGCGCGGTGTGTGACGGCGCGTTCTTCAAGGGCGATACGATCGCCGTGGTGGGTGGTGGCGATGCCGCGGTGGAAGAGGCGGGCTACCTGACGCGCTATGCCGAAAAGGTGTACGTCATCCATCGGCGGAGCGAATTCCGTGCGTCGAGGATCCTTCAGGATCGCCTGTTCGCGAACCCGAAGATCGAAGTGATCTGGAACAAGCGCGTGCACGAGCTGGTGGGGGGGCCTGCGGGCGTCACGTCGATCGAACTCGAGGACACGATCACTGGCGAGCGCTCGCAGCTCGCGGCCACGGGTTGCTTCGTCTTCATCGGTTTTCAGCCCAATAGCGGGCTCATCAAGGGCCACTTCACCCACGACGCGAGCGGCTACATCATCACCGATGACCGGATGATGACGTCGATCCCCGGCCTGTTCGCCGCGGGCGATCTCCGCGTGCAGCTCACCCGTCAGGTGACGACCGCCGTCGGCGACGCGACTACCGCCGCAATCGCGGTGGAGAAGTATCTCACCGATCTCCGCGCCGGCCTGCATGGCGAGCCGTGTCCCAAGGGGGCACCGGCGGGTGTCTGACCCGGAAGTCGTTGCGTTGCCGAACGGGCAGTTCGTCGAGAACTGCTACCTCCTGGCTGACCCCGCCTCACGTGAAGCGGTCATTATCGATCCGGGTGAAGAGCCGGCGATGTTCCTCGCCGAACTGGACACGCGTGGCTGGACCCTCCGGGACATCTGGCTCACCCATGCGCATATCGATCACGTCATGGGCGTGAACCCGATCCACCGTGCGAGCGGTGCGCCGATTCACCTGCATCCGGCCGATCGCGGTCTCTACGACGCGGTCGTCAAGCAGGGCGAGTGGTACGGCATCCGCCTCGATCCGCTGCCCGAGCCGCAAGAGGATCTGGCCCATGGCGGCAGCATCGCCGTTGGCGAGTTCGCGTTCGATATTCGGCACACGCCAGGTCACTCCCCGGGGAGCGTCAGCTTCGTGGGTCACGGACTCGTGTTCGGTGGTGACGTGCTGTTCAATGGCTCGATCGGGCGCACCGATCTGCCGGGCAGTGACCTGACTACGCTGATGCAGACGATCCAGCACCAGTTTCTCTCGTTGCCGGACTCGACGCGCGTGCTCGCCGGTCACGGCCCCGAGACGACCATCGGCGTCGAGCGTCTCACCAATCCATTCCTCACCGGCGCCTATGAGCTTGACTGAGTGGCTCCCTGCCGGCCCGGCTGGCGCGTCCTCGCATCCGTCCTGCCAGCGCTGCGGCTTCGCCGTCTCCACCGCACCGCAGGGCTGCAAAAATCCCTGCAGCAACTGCGGCACCGTTTACCCGCTCGGCGACTGCTCCGACTGAGCGGCACGCGGATCGCCCTCGCGCCTCCACTCCGCCCGGACGCGGACCTGACGGTCCTCGACGTCACCAAGTATTTCGGCGAGACGACCGGCGGGGTCCGCACCTATCTGCTGGAAAAGGCGGCGTACGTCGCCCCGCGCGACACACTCAGTCACGTGATGATCGTTCCCGGCGCAGCGTCCTCGGTGACCGACGCGCCGGGCTCGCGCACGTACCGCATCCGCGGCCGCCGCATCCCCACGCAGGCGCCTTATCGCTTTCTTCACGACACGGGCGCGATTCGCGAGATCATCACGCACGAGCGGCCGTCTCTGATCGAGATCGGCAGCCCGTTCGTCGTGCCGTGGACGGTGCATCGCGCGGCGCGACGGAGCGGCATTCCACTCGCCTGGTTCTACCACGGCAACGTGCCGCGACTGATCTCGCAGCATCCAGGTCACGATGGCGTGCTGCGGAGTGTCGGCCACAATCTCGCATGGCGATATGTGCGCCGCGTGAGCCGGCTCATGCGTGCCACGCTCGTCGCGTCCGATTTCGTCGCCGCCGACCTGGCGCGGGAAGGGATCGAGAACGTCGTTCGCGTGCCGCTCGGCGTGGATCTCGGCCGCTTCACGCCCGCGCGGCGTGCTTCGCGCGCGGCCATCCGCGCGCGCCATCACCTTCCGGACGGACCGCTCGCCATGTTCTGTGGGCGATTCGCGCGGGAGAAGCATCTTGACGTGTTGATCCGCGCGTGGCCGGAGGTCGAGCGCCGGACTGGTGCGCGCCTCGTGCTCGTGGGCGGCGGCCCGTCCGCCGCCTGGCTTCGCGCACAGCCAGGCGCCGAGCGAGTGGTGTGGCTTCCTTTCGAACGTGACCGCGATGCGCTCGCCAATCTCGTCGCCGCCGCCGATCTGTACGTCGCGCCCGGCCCGGCGGAGACATTCGGGCTCGCTGCGCTCGAGGCGCTGGCCAGCGGCGTGCCGGTGCTGAGCGTGGATTCCGGCGGCGTGCCGGAGCTGGTGACACGGTCGGGCGCCGGGGCCACTTATCCGATCGGCGATCGGGCTGCACTCGCCGACCAGGCGGCAGCGCTCTTCCAGCAGGATCTGCCGGCGCTCGGTGCGCGTGGTCGGAGTTATGCCGAGCGCGAGCATGCATGGCCCGCGGTGTTCGATCGAATCTTTGCGGCGTACCGGACGCTCATCGGATGACGATGGTGCATGCGCACATGATCTGCGCCTGCCTCATCGCGCTCAACTTTATTGTCCGAGCGGTGCGCATCAAATGGATTCTCGCCGGGCTCGGGAGCCGCGTCACTCTCGGTGAAGCGGTGACCCTCAATGCATTTGGTGATGCTGCCTGCGCCGTGACGCCGCTCCGGATCGGCGGGGAGCCGGCGCGCCTGGGGGGCATGCTGCGCGCGCGAGTACCGCCGCCTGCCGCATTCGTAGCGATCAGCGTTGAAGTGCTTGCCGCGTGGCCGGTCATCATCGCCGCGGCGCTCTCGGTTGCCTGGTTCCAGGCGCCTGACTGGTGGGCGGCTGCCGGGCCGCGACTCGCGGCGGGCGCGCGCCGGGCCTGGCCCTGGGTGGCGCTGGTCGCCGTGCTGACCATCCTTGCGTGGCGAGCGGCCGGCGGCATTCGCACATCGTTTGGCCGGCAGTTGCAGCGACCGCTCCGTCGTGCGCGCGTCTACTGGCGCCGCATGCCGGTGTGGCCGCTGCTCGTGAGCGCGCCGCTCTCCCTGACCGACCTCGTCACCCGCGTCGCGATTCTCCCGGTGCTCGCCTCGGCGCTGCCCAATCCGCCACCGGCGGGTCCGCTGTGGGTTGGATCATTCGCGCTGCTCTACGTCCAGCTGCTCCTGCCGACACCCTCAGGTGCCGGCGCCGTCGAGCTCGGATTTCTTGGCGGCGCCGCGGGTGAGTTGGGCGGCCGCGACACCGAGGTTCTGCTCGCCTGGCGGCTCTACACCAACGGCATCGGCCTGCTGCTCGGTGCGTGGCTCGCCGTCCGGATATACGGTTGGCCCGCGATCCGTCACGCGGTCATGCGGGCGGCGGGGCGATAGCCACGAGCAGCACCGTGCGCTCGAGTGCCTCGTCAACGCCGTGCGGCACATCGGCGGGCGCCCAGATGAACGTGCCGGCCGTAGCGATCTCGGTCTGCTCGCCCACCGTGATCCTCGCCTTTCCCGAAACGACAAAGTAGAATTTGTCCGCGCCCGCGTGAGCGTGGCGCGGCTGGTGCTGGCCGGCTTCGAAGCAGTTGAGCCCGGCGAACAGCGTCTCGCCGCGAGCGAGATCGCACTTCGTTGCCTTTGCGGCATCGAATGCCGGCGTCAAATGCGTGAAGTAGTCGTTCATTGCGTGTCCTCATCTGAGTTACCCCAACCTACCGGTATCCGCTGATCATGTCCGCAACGACCCGCATCGAGAACGACCCCCTCGGCGACAAGGCCGTCCCCACCAGCGCGTTGTATGGCATCCAGACGCTGCGCGCGGCCGAGAACTTTCCGATCTCGGGCCTGCGTCCGTTGCCCGCGTTCGTCGACGCGGTCGTGTGGATCAAGCGCGCCGCCGCGGTCACGCACAAGCAGACCGGCCGGCTCGATACGAAGTTGGCCGAGGCAATCATCCAGGCGGCCGATGAAGTGCTTGCCGGCCAGCATCGCGACCAGTTCATCGTCGATGTGTATCAGGCGGGCGCCGGCACCAGCCACAACATGAACGTCAACGAGGTGCTCGCCAACCGTGCCAACGAGCTTCTCGGCGGCGAGCGCGGCACATACACGCCGGTGCATCCGAACGATCACGTCAACATGGCGCAGAGCACCAACGACGTGATCCCGACAGCGATGCGCCTCGCCACGCTCGCCACGCTGCCCAAGCTCCTCGGTGCCATCGACGGACTCGCCGAAGCGCTGCTCGCGAAGGGTACCGAGTTCGATCATGTGATCAAGAGCGGTCGCACCCATCTGCAGGACGCGACGCCGATCCGGCTGGGCCAGGAGTTCAGTGCATACGGCCGCACCATTGCGCGGCATCGCCAGAAGCTCGCCGAGGCGGCCGAGTGGCTCCGGGAGATGAACATCGGCGGCACGGCCGTGGGCACCGGCATCAATGCGGAGCCGGAATATCCCGCGCTCATGGTTGAGCATCTGGCCGAAGTGAGCGGGCTCGATCTCCGTGAAGCGGACGACCGCATACAACTCATGCAGTCGATGGGCGACATCGCCACGTTCAGCGGTGCGTTCCGCGCCTACGTGCTCGACCTCAACAAGATCGCGAACGATATCCGTCTGCTCGCATCAGGCCCGCGCACGGGCCTCGCCGAGATACTGCTGCCAGCGGTGCAGCCGGGCTCGAGCATCATGCCGGGCAAGGTGAATCCGTCGATCGCCGAGATGGTGAATCAGGTCTGCTTCCAGGCGATCGGTCTCGACACGACGGTTGCCATGGCGGCCGAAGCCGGCCAGCTCGAGCTCAACGTGATGATGCCGGTGATCACGCACAACATTCTGTTCGGTCTCATCATCGTGACCAATGCCACCGCGGTATTTGCCGAGCGATGCGTGCGCGGGATCGAGGCCGATGAGAAGCAGTGCGCGCACTGGCTCGAGCGGAGCCCGGCACTCGTCACCGCGCTTGCGCCCAAGATTGGCTACGCCGAGTCCGCCAAGCTCGCCAAGGAAGCGCTGGCCACTGGTCTCACCGTGAAGGAGCTGGTGGTGAAGAAGAAGCTGCTGCAGGGCCGCGAGCTCGAAGAAGTGCTCGACCTGCGCGCCATGACCGAGCTCGGCGTGCCCGGCGGAAAAGGACTGCCCGGGGGCGGCTGACCGTCGGGCCCCCCGGCAGCTCGACGAGGCGGAACGCCGCGGACACGAGTTGACCTGCGCGGGTTGAAGCGCCTTCGGAGCGCGGCCATATTGCGGGCATGCGGGTAACTACCTGGACCGAATACAGCCTGAGCATCGTCCTCGCAGACGATGTCCTGTCCGGTGTTTCGCTGGCCGATCTGATGAAAGGCGAACCTCAGGTGCAGGAGCTGGTCGGGATCTCGCCAGGATGAGTACCGACGACACCGAACGCTGCCCGGCCGCTCGGCTGGGCTTTCGTATTTTCGCGGACCCCGCGGCATGAGCGACGACCGGCCGGCGCTCTCGCACGACGAGTTGCTGCGGTATTCGCGTCACCTGCTGCTGCCCGAGGTCGGTGAAGCGGGCCAGCGACGCCTCCGCGCTGCCCGGGTGCTCCTCGTGGGCGCCGGAGGACTTGGGTCTCCTGCCGCACTCTATCTTGCGGCCGCAGGGATTGGCACGCTCGGCCTCGTCGACTTCGATGAAGTCGACCTCACCAATCTGCAGCGCCAGATCCTTCATGGAACTGCCGACGTGGGGCGCTCCAAGCTCGCATCGGCGAGCGACCGCATCAGCGATCTCAATCCCGGTGTGCAGGTCGAAACACACGAGACGCGGCTCACCTCAGCCAACGCGCTCGCGCTCCTCGGCCAGTACGACATCGTCATCGATGGATCGGACAACTTCCCGACGCGCTATCTGGTAAACGATGCGTGCGTCATGCTTGGACGCCCCTGCATCTACGGCAGCATCTTCCGCTTCGAGGGTCAGGCGTCCGTTTTCGACGCGGCGACCGGACCATGTTATCGCTGCCTCTATCCCGAACCGCCCCCACCGGGCATGGTGCCGACCTGCGCGGAGGGCGGCGTGCTCGGCGTGCTGCCCGGCATCATCGGCAGTATTCAGGCTCTCGAGGCCATCAAGTGGATCATCGGCGCCGGCGAGTCGCTGGTCGGCCGCCTCGTGCTTTTCGATGCGCTGCGGCTGCGCTTCCGCGAGCTGCGTCTCCGCAAGGATCCAGACTGTCCTATGTGCGGGACGGCACCGACGATCCACGAGCTCGGTGATTACGAAGCCTTCTGCGGGATCACTGCCGCGGCGGCGATCGACGAAGTGACGCCGCGCTCGCTCCGCGAAGCGCTCGACGGCGCGGTGCCGCTGCAGCTCGTGGACGTGCGCGAGCCGCACGAGTGGACGCTCGGGCGGATCGCGGGCGCGACCCACATCCCGCTGGGCGATCTCGCCTCACGACTGAGCGTGCTCGACCCGCGCGTCCCGATCGTCACCTACTGCGGTCGTGGATCGCGCTCCCTTCGCGCACTGCAGCTGCTGCGCGGTGCCGGGTTCGCGAACGTGCGTTCGCTCGCCGGCGGTTTTGAGCGCTGGCGCCGGATGGAAAACGACAAGGACGAGCGCTAGACGGAGTCGTCGCGATCGTCCTTGTATCGATT
>JBDTQV010000113.1:0-7108 GCA_039932015.1 Gemmatimonadota bacterium
GCGTCGTGATCGGCAGCGGGATCGGTGGCATGCAGACCTTCGAAGACCAGTGCTCTATCTATCTCACCAAGGGGCCTGACCGGGTCTCGCCGTTCTTCGTGCCGATGTTCATTCCGGACATCGCCGCGGGACTCGTATCCATCCGCTTTGGGGCCAAGGGTCCCAACTACGCGACGGTGAGCGCCTGCGCGTCGAGTGCGCACGCGATCGGTGAGTCGTACACGATGATCCGCGACGGCAAGGCTGTCGCGATGATCACCGGCGGCGCCGAAGCGGCAATCACGGGCCTCACGATCTCCGGCTTCCAGAACATGCGTGCCCTGTCGACCCGGAACGACTCGCCCGAGACGGCGAGCCGCCCGTTCGACAAGGACCGCGACGGCTTCGTGCTCGCGGATGGCGCCGGTGTCGTGGTACTGGAGAGTCTCGAGCACGCCGAGGCCCGCGGAGCGACTATTCTCGGTGAGGTGGTCGGCTACGGCGCGAGCGGCGATGCGTACCACATGACCTCACCGGCGCCGGCCGGCGAGGGCGCCCAGCGGGCGATGCGCGGCGCCCTGGCCGAGAACGGGCTCCAGCTCGCCGATGTGGGGTATATCAATGCGCACGGCACATCCACCGAGCAAGGAGATATCGCGGAAACGCAGGCGGTGAAGGCCGTGTTCGGGGAGCAGGCGCGGAAGCTGATCTTCGGTTCCACCAAGTCGATGACGGGACATCTGCTCGGTGCTGCCGGCGCCCTCGAGTTCGCGATTGCGCTGATGGTAATCCGGTCCGGCAAGGTACCGCCCACGATCAACCAGTTCGAGCGAGATCCCGAGTGCGACCTCGATTCCGCGCCGAATGAGATGGTGGAGCGGACGGTGAATGCGGCGCTCAGTAATTCGTTTGGATTTGGCGGGCACAATGCTTCGATCGCCATCCGGAGGTGGGAATCGTAGGCACCACGGCCATCCCGGTGCGCCACCTACGACCCTCCGCCCCGCGGAGGGTCGTGTCGCGTACGGCTTGATTACATTTCAAGCATGGTTCACGCCCTTGGAAAAGGAGCTCCGATGTCCGCCGATCTCGACCTGTCCCGTCTCCGCGACCCGGGCCTCCGGCCCGTCGCCGAGAAGGTGGTTGCCGGTGAGCGGCTGGACCCGGCCGATGGGCTGACACTCTACGCCACGTCGGACCTCCTCGGCCTCGGCACGCTTGCCGATTTCGCCAATCGCCGCCTGAACGGCGACCGCGTGTTCTTCTCCGCCAATCAGCACATCAACCCGACGAACGTGTGCATTCTCCGGAACACGTGCACGTTCTGCTCGTTCGCGCGGATGCCGAAGGAGGAGGGCTCCTACACCCGGTCGCTCGAAGAGGTGTACCACGAGGCCGAGCAGGCGGCGGACTCGCCGACCCGGGAATTTCACATCGTTGGCGGGCTGCACCCCAAGCTGAAGCTCAGCTACTACACCGACATGATCCGCGGGCTCAAGGAACGCCATCCGCACGTCCACATCAAGGCGCTCACCGCGGTCGAAATTGCGCACCTTGCGCGTATCGAGCGCACCACCGAACGCGAAGTTCTGCTCGCGCTGAAGGATGCGGGGCTGACGAGCCTGCCCGGCGGCGGCGCCGAGGTATTCAGCACGGCGGTGCGCGCCACGATCGCCGAGCGGAAGCTCACCGGTGACGAGTGGATTCGCGTGCACCGAGTCGCGCACGAGCTCGGCATTCCGACCAATTGCACCATGCTCTACGGCCACGTCGAGACCGCCCAAGACCGTATCGAGCACCTCGGCATGCTCCGCGCGCTGCAGGACGAGACCGCGGGATTTCTGACGTACATCCCCCTCGCGTATCACACCGAGAACAACGAGCTCGGCGAGGAGCTCGGTCGCGTCGGGACCGCCACCACGGGCTATGAAGATCTCAAGGCGATCGCGATCGGCCGCCTGTTCCTCGACAATATTCCGCACGTCAAGACGCACTGGCCCATGGTCACGCCATTCATGTCGCAGGTGGCGCTGGCGTTCGGGTGTGACGATGTCGAAGGGACGGTGATCTACGAGCGCGTGTATCACGAGGCCGGCGCGCGTACGCAGATGCACATGCCGTACATGGGACTGGTCCGGTTGATCCGTGACGCCGGCAAGCGCCCGGTCGAGCGAAACAGCCTGTACCAGGCGGTTCGTGACACCTTCGACGAGCCGACGCCGCCGCCAATGCCTTCCGAACGTGGGCGCTCGCTTCCGGTCGTGCACGCCGCATGAGACTCGGCCGCATTGCGTGGATCAACTGCTTTCCGGTCTACAGCGCGATCGATCGCGGATTGGTGCACGTCCCCGCGGATCTCGTCTCCGGAACCGCATCCGAGCTGAACGATCTGCTCGCCGCCGGCGAGCTCGATGTGAGCGTAGTCTCCGCGGTCGAGTACGCGCGCAATGCCGCCGCATATCACCTGCTGCCCGACCTCGCGATCACTTGCGACGGCCCGGTCCACAGTGTCGCGCTCTTCTCGAAGCGACCGGTGCAACAACTGGCCGACAGTACGGTCTTGCTGACGGCGTCGTCTCGCACGTCAGTGCTGCTGCTCGAGCTGCTCTGCCGGCATCGCTGGGGCGTTTCCCCCCGGTTCGCAACCGTGCGCGCCGAGGCGGGCGACCTCGACGCGCTCGCCGGATTTCCCCATGAGGCCGTCCTGGTGATCGGCGATGCGGCGCTCATGCTGAGCGCACGAGAGACCTATCCGCACCGGATCGATCTGGGCGCCGAGTGGAAGGCATGGACCGGGCTGCCGTTCGTGTTCGCGGTCTGGGCCGCGCGCCGCAACGCCGATCAGTCTCGCGTGCAGCGCGTCCATGCCGGCCTGGTCCAGTCCCGCGACTGGGGACTCTCGCACCTCGATGAGCTGGCCGCAGACGCCGCCCGCACCACCGGTGTTTCGCAGACGGTTTGCCGCAGCTACCTGGGCGATCTCGATTACCGCCTCTCCTACCGGCATCTCGCCGGCCTGACCGACTTCTTCCGCCGCCTTGCGCAGGACGGCGCCGTGCCGGATGGATCTCTTTCCTTCATCACCGCCGCGTAGGCAGGACCCGATGACCGCCGTCGATCGCACCTCCAGTGAATTCCGGAGCTACCTCGAGCTCTACGAGAAGGCGAGCCTGCTCGAGCTGGGCCAACTCGCCGACGCGGAACGCTGGCGCCATCATCCGGAAAACGTGGTCACTTACATCATCGATCGCAACATCAACTACACGAATGTCTGCGTCGCCGATTGCAAGTTCTGCGCGTTCTATCGACGGCCCAAGGACCTCGATGGATACGTGCTGAGCTATGAGCAGATTGGCCACAAGATCGACGAGTGCAAGGCGATCGGCGGCGTGCAGATTCTACTGCAGGGCGGGCACAATCCGTACATTCCGTTCGAGTGGTATCTCGAGCTGATGCGCTACATCAAGCGGCATCACCCAATCCACATCCACGGCTTCTCGCCGTCGGAGATCGTGTTCTTCAGCGGGCGCTTCGGGCTTCCGGTCGCCGAGGTCGTGCGCGAGCTTCGCGCGGCCGGACTCGACAGCATTCCGGGCGGTGGCGGTGAGATACTCGTCGACTCGATCCGCGAGCGCGTCGCGAAACGCAAGGCGCAGACCGAGGAGTGGCTCGGCGTGCAGGAGGAAGCGCACCGGCAGGGCATGAAGACCTCCGTCACCATGATGTACGGGCTCGGCGAGACCAACGCCGACCGAATCGAACACCTCTTCAGAGTGCGTGACCTGCAGGCGCGCACCGGCGGATTCACGGCATTCATCTGCTGGCCGCTGCAGCCCGAAGGCACCGGCATGGCCGACAGCGTCAAGACTGACGCCGTCACCTATCTTCGGACGCTCGCGATGGCCCGCATCCTCTGCGACAACGTGCCCAACCTGCAGTCGTCCTGGGTGACGATGGGCCTCAAGGTGGGGCAGGTTGCGCTTCGGTTCGGTGCCAATGACTTCGGTAGCCTGATGATGGAGGAGAACGTGGTCTCGTCCGCCGGCACCACCTATCGCGCGACGATCGGCGAGATGGAGCGCGCGATTACCGATGCCGGATACGAGGTCCGCCGCCGCCGTCAGGACTACAGCATAATCGACGAACCGGCCACCGCCGCCGCGTGATCGGCCGATGACTCGCGTCGGCATCGGGTACGATTCGCACCGGTTCGTGGAAGGGCGCCGCCTCGTGCTCGGCGGCCAGGTCATTCCGCATTTCCGCGGTCTTGCCGGACACTCGGATGCCGACGCCGTCGCGCACGCCCTGACGGACGCGATTCTCGGCGCCGCGGGGGCAGGGGACATCGGTCGGCTGTTTCCGGATACCGATCCGCAGTGGAAGGACGCGAATTCGATGGACCTCCTCCGCACTGCTTATGCCCTCGTCAAGGGCCGCGGGTATCATCTCGCGCAGGCGGATCTCACCATCATCACCGAGCAACCCCGCATCGGCCCGCACATCGCCGCCATTTCTGCGGCACTCGCCGGGATTCTTGGCGTCGCACCCGGCGACATCAGCGTCAAGGCCAAGACGAACGAAGGCATGGGCTTCATCGGGCGCGACGAGGGCCTGGCGGTGATTGCCGTAGCGACGGTGGAGGGCCGCTGAGGTGGAGGGCCGCTGATCGAGTCGCTTCTGGCGTGGTTGTCGCAACTGCCCTCGGCGGCGGTATACGCCGTACTCGGCCTGCTTGCCGCGCTCGAAAACGTCATTCCGCCGCTACCTACCGACGCTGCCGTCGCGCTTGGCGCATTCCTGAGTCACCGTGGCGTCACCACGCCGCTCGGCGTCTTCACGGTGATCTGGGTCTGCAACATTGCCGGCGCCGCAGCGGTCTACTTCATCGCGCGGCGCTATGGGCGCCGCCTGTTCGCGACGCGCACGGGGCGGCGACTGCTCTCTCCGCGCGCGCTCGCCACCATCGAGCGCGAATACCTGCGCTTCGGCGTTGCGGGAATTTTCATCGCGCGGTTTCTGCCCGGCATTCGTGCCGTGGTGGCCCCATTTGCCGGCCTCGCCAATCTCAGCGCGCCCCGCGCCATCATTCCAATGGCGCTCGCGTCCGCCGCCTGGTACGGAGGCATCACCCTCGCCGGCACGTTACTCGGTTCCGAGTGGGACCGGGTGGAGCGCATCCTCGGACAGGTGAACCGATCCCTCGGCATCTTCGGCGCGCTCGCGACGGTGGCGTTGCTCGTCTGGCTCTGGCTTCGGCGGCGGCGCCGTATGCGGCATCCGATTTGGACCGCTGTTGACGGTGCGTTTGACGCGACGCCCGAGTCATTGCCGTGGCAGGAAGACGATGCGCGGCGCGCTGCCGCACTGCTGCTGCTGGAAGTCGCGTATGCGGAGCACTCGCTGACTGCGGCCGAGCGGGCCGATGTGTCGGCGCACCTGCGGAACCGGTGGGGCCTCGCGCCGGCGCGCCGGCCGGATACACCAGCGACACATCCCGAGCAGTCGCGCCTGGACGCCTACAGCACGCGCATCATGGCGCGCTTCGGGCCGGAACGCCGCATTGCGCTCGTCGAACGGATGTGGAGCGTCGCCCTGGAAGGCGCCGGCGAGAGCGCACCTGATGCGGTCCTGGTGGAGAGCACGGCGCGCCTGCTCGGATTCTCCGCCGAGGACGCGCGACGCGCCCGCGTTCGAGCGCGGGCGGAGCGTCCGGTTCAATGACGTCGCCGCTGCAGGAGCAGGTCGACCGCGAATTTCTGCTCGGATCGTTCCGCGACTACCTGTCGCTCGAGGCGGGGAACAGCGAGAACACGGTACAGGCGTATTTACGCGATCTTCGCCGGCTCGGCGAATTCGCGCTATCCCGCGGAGTGCATGCCCCGGCCGCACTCACGCACGCCCATCTGCGGGACTTCATCTACCTCCTGAAGGATCTCGGGCTAAGTCCGGCCACCATAAGACGTAGCGTGTCGTCCGTGCGAACCTACTTTGGGTTCCTCGTGGGAGAAGGCGCCGTGCGCGACGACCCCAGCGACCGCCTCGAAAGCCCCCGCCGCTGGCGCACGCTCCCCGACACCCTCGGCGTAACCGAGGTCGAGGCGCTGCTCGCTGCGGCGGCTCGAGACCATCGGCTGGCGTGGCGCGACCGGGCACTGCTCGAACTCGCCTACGGCGCCGGTCTCCGCGTGAGTGAGCTCTGCGGACTGGGACTGACCGATCTGGTGATGGATGAAGGGCTGGTGCGCGTGTTCGGGAAGGGTGGCAAGGAGCGGCTGGTGCCAATCGGACGCGGCGTGATCGGGATCGTGTCGGTCTACCTTCACACGCTTCGGCCCGAGCTGGATCGCGGCCAGAGCGCCGGCCGCGTGCTACTGAACGCGCGCGGCCAGCCGCTCTCGCGCGTCGGCGCGTGGGGCATAGTGAAGCAGGCGACCGAGCGCGCCGGCATCACCAAGACCGTCACGCCGCACACCCTTCGCCACAGCTTCGCGACGCATCTCCTCGAAGGCGGTGCCGATCTGCGTGCGGTACAGGAGATGCTCGGTCACGCCGATCTGTCGACCACCCAGATCTACACGCACGTTGACCGCGAGTACCTCAGGAGCGTGCACAAGCAGTTCCACCCTCGCGGCTGAGCGCGAGAGTGTCTACACCGCCACGATGCCGCTTTCGGCAATGTCGATCCGTTCGAACACTCCGCCCAACCACCTGAGCAGCACGGCGCATTCCGCCGCGATCGCGCCGATCAGCACGCCCACCGCAGGCACGAGACCCCAGGTCCCGGCCACCATCCGTGTCAGCCAGAACGCCACTCCGCCCAGGAATACCGGGACCAGGAGACCTACGACCAGAACGAGCGCATACGCAACCAGCGTCAGCATGTTCTGGCCAATTGCCTCGACTCCCCCGCCTCGGCCCGACCCGATCCGAATCCATGCGGGGAAGAGAAGCGCGGCGCCGTTCTGCGCCAGCAGGCCGAGGAAGTTGACGGCCGGCAATACGGCGAGCGCAGCGAGCAACCCGAAGGTCCGGACGGCCGGCGAGATGGCGGCGCCGTGGTCCCCCAGAAAGGCGGCGTACGCGAGCGTCACCAGCGCAAGCTGCACCGCCGTGAGCACCGCGGTCGATG
>JBDTQV010000114.1:0-7106 GCA_039932015.1 Gemmatimonadota bacterium
GTGCGGGCCGTTTGGGGTCGAGGGGGTGACGGCGCGCCAGCTCTGCGCGGCGTCGAACCGGACGCGAGGGCTCCGGGTGGCCGGCGCGATCGACAGCGCCGCGACGCCAGTGCGGTACATCGTGGTTCAGGAACCGGATTCCGGCGGCAGCGGGCTCGCCAACCTGATTCGTCAATGGGGCGCCCCCGATACTCTGGTCGGCACCGGTGCGCGCTGGCGCCGCGGTGCGTCCATCGCCGATGCGGACACCACGAACGGCCAGTTGACCGTCTGGCTCACAGACACGGCGACCGAGGTTCGGATTGCCCGCCAGTCGGCCGAGCTGCAGCGCGCGGCCAGCGACACGTTGCCGCTCCGAAACAACCTTGGCGCCGTGCTCGACTCGATCCGGGTCACCTCACCCGCCGGCGCCGAGACGCCGGCCGACGCAGCGGACGTGAGCGTCAAGCCGAAGGTGATCTCCTGCCAGAACGCCGCTGTGCCTCCCGCGCTGGCGGGCCGTGCCGGTTCGGTGACGCTGTATTACGTGGTGGACACGCTGGGCCATCCCGAGCCCGCGAGCATACGCGTGCTCGAGGCCAGCCATCGCGGTTTCGTCGCGCCGGCCCGCGCAACGATCGGGAGTTGCTCGTTCCAGCCTGGCCGCCAGGGCGGGCGGCCGGTCCGTGTCCTGGTTGAGCAGCGGGTGGGATTCTCGTCAAAGTGAGCCACGTCGCGGCGGAGCTGGCCGAAACGCGCTAGGGTACCAGATTCGCACGACATCACGGCAGGCTCACCACGACGTGGGAGGCAGCGTGTCTCTGAAATCGAAACTCACCAAGGCGGCCGTCGCAGGTGCCGCCGTTGGCGCCATTCTGCTCAACAAGAAGGCACGAAAAAAGACGGTGAAAGTCGCAAAGAGCGTGGGCAAGGCGGCAGGCAAGGCCGGCCGAAAGGTCCGCGCCGAGGCGGTGGACGCCGCGAAGGAGGCGCGGAAGGGCGGCAAGAAGCTCGAGAAAGCAGCTGAAAAGCGTGCCCAGGCCGCTGGAAACGCGGCCCGTGCGGCGGGCAAGACCGCAGGGAAGACGGTGCGCGACGCCGGCAATAACGCCAGCAAGACCACGCGTGCCGCCACGAAGACGGCCGGCAAGTTGGTGAAGTCTCGCTCGGGTGAAGCCAGGAAGGTGACGGCTCGCGTGGTGCGTGAGGTCGGGCGCGAGCTGACCGGGAAGAAGAACAAATCGGTCGTGCGCGCAGTGGCGGGTGTCGTGGCGGCGGCAACGGCGCGGGCAGTGGGGCGGGCGGCCATCGTCGCGGTGGCGGACGCCGCGGCTCGGCGGGCCGAGACGGCGCAGGCGCGGCGGCAGCGGCGGGAGCGCGACATGGCGAGCACGACGAACGAGAGCAACGCCTCCGCGAGCATGATGCCGGACGGCGCCTCCGGGCTCGCATCCGACCCGAAATTCGGTGCCGCGCCGATCGGCGACGGTTACGAACTCGGAATCGACCGCGACGGCAATCCGGCTACGCTCGGTCTGTAAGCGACAGCGTCGGGACGTCTCCGCGCCGGCTGCTCCGCTCGAGCCCGGCGCGGTACGCTCCCTTCACCAGCTCCTGAAAGTGATGCACTCCCTCCTCGTATTTCACTGAGAACCGGCCACGATCGTATGCTCGCGATGCGAGCCCCTGCTGCACCCGTGCACAGATCTCCGCGTCTTCCGCCTGTACCGCATCGCTGTACGCCACATCCTCTTCGATTCGCCGCCTGGCGCCATCCGATTCGACATCGTCATAGAAGTAGCGGAAGGTGACGCGGCAGCGATCCGCGGCCAGCGGCGTCACCAAATTCGTCTGCATACGTCCCGGCAGAATGTTCAGCATGAAATTGGGAAACACGCAGTAGTAGAACGCCTCGCCTCCGCCATCGCGGCTGTACAATGCGTTGTCTCCGGTGAGCGGTGCGTGCTGGAGCGAATACCAGGGAAACACTTCGGTGGTGTACCGCTGATAGTCGTACAGCTTGGCCAGCTCGGGATGCACATACGGGACGTGGTACCCTTCGAGGAAATTGTCGACATACACCTTCCAGTTGGCGGCGACTTCGTATTGCACCTCGCGCGCGAACCGGAAGTCACCCAGCCGAACCGGCGCAATCCGCTCGGCAATGCCGCCGACGAACTGCTCCAGTGGCGGGGTATTGGAGTCGAGCGTCACGAACACGAGCCCTTCCCAGGCGTCGACGCGGAGCGGCACGAGACCGTAGTCGGCGCGGTCGAACAGCTCGGTGCGGTCCATCGCGGGCACGCCCCGGAGCGTGCCGTCGAGCAGATAGGTCCAGCCGTGATAGCGGCACTGCAGCGCCTTGGCGCAGCCGTCCTCGGTGGCGAGCGGACCGCCGCGATGGCGGCACACGTTGTAGAACGCACGAAGTACGTGGTCGCTGCCGCGGACGACGATCACCGGATCTCCCGCGACCGTCGCAATGAAGTACTGGCCCGCCTGGTCCACCTGCGCTGCGTGCCCGATGCCCTGCCAGGTGCGCGCATGGATGAAGTCGCTGTCCGCCGCATGAAACGTCGCGTCGGTATACCACGCAGACGGAATCGTCTCGGCGCGAGCGACGGTCTCGGGCGCGAGGCGCGACGGATCGATGGAAAGACCGGCGTACCGGCTGATGTCGGGCTGTGTCACGGAGTCGATCTCTCCTTCTGGACCCAGGCGGTCATGTGGGGAAGCCGGGTGACTTCACGCAGCCCAAGAACGGCCGCGAGAAATGCCGGTGGATCCATGCGACGGTAATCTTCGTCGAACGCGACCACCGCGCCATGCTGCTCCTCGAGAGTTCCCGCGAAGTCCTCGAGCGTACCGGAATCGGAGGTATCCGGCAGCTCACGCGACGGCCGGCCGGTGAGAAAGTAGACGAGCATGGGGTTGTTGGAGAAGATCGCGAAGTGGGAGCCCTCCGTGCGCAACCACTCCTGTTCGCGGGACGGCTGCCATTTCGTTCCCGAATATCCCCAGCCGTCCTCCTGCAGTCCGCCGAGCTGCTCCGCATTCAGCACGATTCCGCCTGCCGTCCACGCCATCACCGCCAGCGCCGCACTCGTGCGCACCGCGCCACTCCACGCCGGCCAGCGTATACGGAGCGCCGCGGCAAGCACGACGGTTGTGAGCAGGAAGAGCGGCGAGAGCAGCCGCTCGTCGAATGGAATGCCGCCACCTACAAACGCGCGCGAAAAGATCAGCACAATTGCGTAGCACAGCGCGAGGAGCCCGGCGGCGTTGAACAGCCGCCGGCGCGCAGTCGCGCGTGCATCGCGAGGCATGCGGCGCCAGGTCCTCCGCAGCAGCCAGGTACCTGAGCTGACGATTGCCAGTGCGAGCAGGGCGCGGAGCCATTCACCTGGAACGGAGGGCGTAAGCCAGTCCCGCACGGTGATGGCGCCGTCACGAAAAGCGCCGGCAAGGCCGCGCTGCACGTGCGAGACGCCCGGAGCGGCAACGCCGACTGCGTGCAGGCGGACGGCCCACCAGGTGCGCAGCGCCACGACTGGCAGCGCCGCCTCGAGCGCGCGCTCCAGCCGGATTCGCCAGGTGCCAGTAGTTCCGAAGGCCCAGAGCACTGCCGCGATCGCAACGGATACGCCGGCGTACCGCACCAGCTCGCTCGCGGCCGCGGCAAGTCCCGCCAGCAGCGGCCGGTCCGGCCGCCGCACCATGGCCGCAAGTGCGAGCGCCATGCACGCGACGAACAGCGGCTCGCTCAGTACCCGGATGTAATTGTCGAACAGTGCCGGCGTCGCCGCGAGGAGGAGCACGGCAATCGGCCCGGCGGGTGGACCGGCGGTTTGGTCGAGCAGCAACACCACGGTCACGACGAGCACGAGCGCCGCGATCGCTTCCACCACCCGCGCGGCCTGAACCGGGGGCCGGAACAGGTGCATCGTGCCGGCGATCACAATCGAAAAACCCGGAGGGAACTGCGCAAGCGCCTCGGTACTGTCCGCGCTCCACCAGTCCGCGTCAGGAATGCGCAGACGGCCGGTGCGGGCCAGCAACTCGCCGGCGCCGGCATAACTCATCGAGTCGGGATCGAGTCCGGGCCCCGGCGCGCGCGTGATGAAGAGAACCGCGGCACACGCAAGCGCGCCGAGGCCCAGCGCTCCCGCGAGGCGGGCGAACCTCACATGGCCGCTGCCGTGGCCGCGAGGCCATCGAGCAGCACCGTGAGATGCGCCGGCGTCGTACGAGCATTCATCATCGTCACCCGGAGTACACGCCGGCCGTCGAGCACGGTCGTGGTGATCCAGCCGGCCCCCGAGCCGTTGTAGCGCTCGCGGAGCAAGCGGTTCTGCTCATCGCTGCCGACATGGCGGAAGCACAGGATATTGGATTCGGGCGCATGGAGCGCCTCGAAGTCCGGTCTCGATTCGATCAAGCGGTAGAGCTCGGCGGCGAGCCCGGCGAGGTGATCGTACAAGACCCCGATCCCGATGCTGCCATAGCGTTGCAACGCGACCCACACCTTGAGCGCATCCACCGGCCGGGAGCAGAGAAAGCTGCGCACTCCCTGATCGGCGACGCGCCCCTCGCCGTGAAAGAGGTACGGTGCGCGCTGCGCGAAGGCCGCGTCGAGCTCCCTCTCATTACTGACGAGCAGCATGCCGGCACCGAGCGGCATGAGCATCATCTTGTGTGGATCCCAGGCGATCGAGCGGGCGCGCTCGATGCCGCGCAGGCGATGACGATGCTGGTCCGACAGCAGCGCCGACGCGCCGTGTGCGCCATCGACGTGGAACCAGATGTCGCGAGCTTCACACAGGCGTCCGATGGTATCGAGGTCGTCGAACGAACCCGTCGCGGTCGAGCCAGCCGTCGCCACGACCGCCATCACGCGCGTGCCGCCAGCCGAGAGGGTGTTCAGACGCGCGGCCAGCGCATCGGAGTCCATGCAGTATTCACGCGACGGAATCGCGATCACCCGGCGCATGCCCAAACCAAGCTGGGCGACGGCACGCGTGACGGCGTAGTGCGCATGCTCGCCGCAGATGACGATGGGCGCATCGTCGCCGACGCCGTCCTGCCATGCGCCCGGAAGTACCTGGGCGCGCGCGGCGAGCAAGGCGGTGAACGTGGCCTCGGTGCCGCCGGATGTGAACGTGCCGCCGGCGGCGGAGCCGAAACCGGCAAGGTCGCACATCCAGCGGAGCACCCGCGTTTCGATCGCGGTGCCGGCCGGCGACATCTCGCCGACCGCGACGGAGTTGTTGATGGCCGCGGTGAGCGACTCGGTCCAGATCGCCGCTGGAAGCGGTGCGGAGACCTGGTGGCCCATGTACATCGGATGGGAAAGGCGGTTGACATCGCTCAGGACGTCTGCGTCGATACGGGCGAGCACATCGGCGAGCGGCCGCATGGCTGACGGCAGCGACTCGTCGAAGCGGCGGGCGAGGTCGGCCGGCGTGCGGAGGCTCGACACCGGGCCGTCACCACGGGCGTTCCGCTCGAGATATTCCGCGGTGAGCCGTGCGAAGGCCGCGCCAGCATCCGGTGCCGCATCGTCCGCCAGCGCGTGCAGCACGTCGTCCAGCGCGGCGGCACTGTTCAAGCGCGATCGCCCGGATTGGCCGCCGGATGGAACTTCGCGCCTGCCGCCGCCAGCGCCGCGAGCCGCTGCGCCGGCGCGAAACGCTCGCCGTATGCAGCGGCGAGCTCGGTCAGCACATCGGTGACGCGGCGGGCACCGAGGTCGTCGATCATGCGGAGCGGCCCGCCTCTGAACGGCGGAAAACCGATGCCGAAGATCGCGCCGATGTCGCCGTCGCGCGGAGAGCGCACCACGCCTTCACTCGCCGCCATCGCCGCCTCGTTCAGCATCGAGAACACGAGCCGCTGCTCGACCATCGTCGGCGACACGCCTTCCTTGGGTTTGATTCCGATCACGTCATACGCGCGCGGATCCACGCCATCCTTTTTGCCGTTCGCATACTTGTAGAAGCCACGTCCACTCTTCCGGCCGAGTCGCCCGTCGGCCACCATCAACCCCACGACGCGCGACGGTTCGAGTCTGGCACCGAACGCGGCGCGCATTACGCCGGCCGCCTTCTGTCCCACGTCCAGCCCCACCTCGTCCAGCAGCGCGATCGGTCCAACCGGGAATCCGAACCGCGTCATGGTCCGGTCGATCAGATCGATCGGCACGCCCTCGCTGAGCAGCAGCCCGGCCTCGTTGAGATAGGGCATGAGAATGCGATTGACCCAGAAGCCAGGCCGGTCTGCCACCACAATCGTCGTCTTGCCCATCTTCCGCCCGAATCGCGCGACGGCGGCGATCGTTCCGGCATCGGTGCCCGCGTGCGGGATGATCTCGAGCAACGGCATCTTCTCGACCGGCGAAAAGAAATGCATGCCGATGACCCGGCCAGGATGCGCCGAACCTGCGGCAATCTCCGCGATCGAAATCGTGGAGGTATTGGTCGCGAAGATCGCGTCGGGCGCGATTTCTCGGTCGACTTCGGCGAGCACCTGGCGCTTCACCTGCAGGTCCTCGAACACCGCCTCGATCACGAGATCGGCGCGCGTGAAGCCGCTGTAATCCGCGGCACCGCTCAACAGTGCAACGAGCCGCTGGTGCGCCGGCTTGCTGAGCCGCCGGCGCTTGAGGCGCTCGTCGAGAATCGATGCAGCGGCGCGAATTCCCTTCCCCACGCGCGAGAGCTCCGCATCCTTCAACCGCACCTCGACTTCCGCGTTGAGCACGGCGGTACCGGCAATGCCCGAGCCCATGAATCCCGAGCCTACGACCGCGAGCCGCCGCACTTTCCGCACATTCGTGACGCTGCCCTCCGGGACGCCGTCGTCCTTCCTGAGCGCGGTGGTCGCGAAGAAAATCTGCACCAGCTTCCGCGACACCTCGCCCACGGCAAGCTCACCAAAACGGCGGTGCTCTTCGACGAGTCCGGCGGTCATGCCGTGCTCGAGACCGGTGCGCACGGCGTCGAGCGCCGCGAGCGGCGCGGGATAGTGGCCGCCGGTTTTCCGGAGCAGCGTCTTCCTGGCTTCGTTGTACACCACGCGCCGGCCAATCGGCGTCCGGTCGAGCAGCGCGCCGGCGGCTCCGCCCTTCG
>JBDTQV010000115.1:0-7062 GCA_039932015.1 Gemmatimonadota bacterium
CTGGCCGTGCGCGTTCGCGGCGAGCTCGCCCGCCTGGGCGACAACGACGCCGCCGCCGCGATCGCGGCCAGCGCCGATGCGGCCGCTGAGGCGCCGCGTGCCGAAGCCAATGCGGAGCGCGCGGCAGCCGAAGCGGCGCGCTCGGCAGCGCGGGCCGGCCGGGTCACCGGCGCGCTCGCCCCGCGTGCAGTGCGTGAATCCCGATCCGAATGCAATGGCGACGATGATAGCGACATCAAGCTCGCGGCCCTCAACGGCCTGTTGCAGATGGACGCCGAGCGTGCGGTGCCGATTCTCCGAAAAGTGCTGGCCCGGCGGGATAGTAGCTCGGCCTGCCTCCGGCGGAAGGCGATCTTCCTCGTCTCGCAGAAGCAGACCGAGGGCACCGAGGACATCCTCCTCGATGCGGCGCGCACCGATCCCGATCCTGAAGTGAAGCAGCAGGCGGTGTTCTGGCTCTCGCAGGTGGGCACCGATAAGGCCGTCACCGCGCTCGATTCGATCATCCGCCGCTCGAACGATCCCGCGCTCCAGGACAAGGCGATCTTCGCCCTGGCCCAGCACGGCGGTGCCCGTGCCACGGCATCGCTCCGCGCCTACGCCGAACGAACCGATGTGCCCGAGGACATGCGCGAAAAGGCGGTCTTCTGGCTGGGTCAGAACAACTCGGCCGAGAACGCGGCGTTCCTCCGCACGATGTACGGCCGTTCGCAGAGCACCGCACTCAAGCAGAAAATCCTGTTCTCGCTCTCGCAGGCGGGCGGCGCCGACAACGAAAAATTTCTGCTCGATATCGTTCGGAGCAAGACCGAGCCGGTCGATGCGCGGAAGCAGGCGCTCTTCTGGGCGGGACAGTCGGGCAGCATTGGCTCCGCCGAGCTGGGCTCGCTCTACGGCTCGATGCCCGACCGGGAGATGCGTGAGCAGATCATCTTCGTGCTCTCGCAGCGCAACGACTCGGCGGCAATGGACAAGCTGATCGACATCGCGCGGAAGGACCCGGATCCGAACATGCGGAAGCGCGCGCTGTTCTGGGTGGGCCAGTCGAAGGATCCGCGCGCCACGCAGCTGCTCCAGGACATCCTGGACGAGAAGTAGAGGCGCTCACATGACGACACTCATTCGAATCGGCGGCCTGGCGTTCGCGGGCATGTTGCTCGTGACGCACGCCGGCATCACCCAATCGCTGGAACGCCGCGTCGCCGCGGCGCCGAACGGTACGGTGCGGTTCACCTTCGCAGCGCGCGATGGAGTGTGCGGCAACGGCCGGAACGTGAACATCCGCAGCAGCAGCCGCGACTCCGACTGGGAGAGCGATTGCGAGCACGGCCCCGTGCACACCGCACTCAGCGTCAGCGGCGGGAAGGTGACGAAAGTCGCTACCTACGTCGGGGGCCGCTGGAAGCAGGGCGCCGCGAACGTCACCGATCTCGGCAACGTGCCGGCGAAGGATGCGGCAGAGTATCTGGTCTCGATCGCCGGGCAGGGAATGTCCGGCAGCAACGACGCCGTGTTCGCGGCGACGCTCGCCGACAGCGTCGAGATCTGGCCTGGCTTGCTCAAGCTCGCCCGCAACGAGTCGCTGCCGCGCGAGACGCGACGCACGGCGATCTTCTGGATGGGCCAGGCAGCCGGTTCGGCGGCGACGGCGTCGCTCGACTCGATCGCGCGGGACAACAGCGGCAATCGCGAGGTGCGCGAAGCTGCGGTGTTCGCCATCTCGCAACGGCCCAGGGACGAGAGCGTGCCGGCGCTGATCCGCCTCGCGCGCAACGATCGCGATCCCGAAATTCGGCGCAAGGCAATCTTCTGGCTGGGCCAGAGTGATGACCCGCGCGCGCTGGCACTGTTCGAGGATCTGCTGACGCGGCGCTAGTCCGACACTGTTTCGTGAAGCGGCGCATCTCGCTGTACATTGCGGCATGCGCCTCTTCTGGTTCGTGGCCTTGGCCGCCCTCGGTATCCTCGGATGTGATTCCCCCAACACTGGACTCCCGGTCGCGACACTGGCGCCCGCGCCCGATTCGCTGCACGTACGCTTCGCCGAGATCACGCAGGCGGCGTGGCTCGGCGGCGAGCGTTGGGCGGTGCTGTCGCCCACGGACCGTGCCATCGCCATCGTGGACTTCGGCGCGCATGCAGTGACGCCCCTCGGCGGAAGTGCCGGCAAGGAGCTGGACCGCCCTTCCACGCTGTTCACACTCGGCGACACCCTCTTCATTGGCGACTGGCGCATGCGCCGTACTACCGCATGGGGCCCCGATGGCCAACTGGTGCGCTCGATTCCTGTCGTCGACCTGACCAGTGGCGCGCTGCCGCACGCCGAAGACACCGCGGGAAATCTCTATTTCGAAATCGCGCCGCCGACCCGGCCGGACGGAAGTGGCAACCGTGATTCCGCCGCCGTCGTGCGGCTCGCGCCGGGCGCGGCGAAGCTCGACACCGTCGCCCGCCTCAATCCGCTCGACCTCGCCGAGGTCATCGGTGAGGGGGGCCGCCGCTTCGAACGACGCGTGTTCAGCGGGCAGGACCTCTGGGGGGTTCTGCCGGACGGCTCAGTCTGGGTCGCGCGCGTCTATCACAACCGCGTCGACTGGCGCACTCCGGATGGAAAGGTCACGCGCGGGCAGCCGCTGCCCGATCGCGTGCTCGAGGTCTCGCGGACGGATCGCGAGCTCTTTGTGCGCCGCTTCCCGCCGGAGCTCCGCACCACGGCGGAGCAGCTGCCATTCTCGCCCATCAAGCCGCCATTCGAAGCGGCGTTTACGTCGAGTGGCCCGCGCGTCTGGCTCGAGAAGAGCATCGCGGTGTCGGACTCGTCTCGCCGATATCATCTGGTGGGGCAGAACGGGCAGGGCGTGCAGGAGTTCCGAATTCCGGGGTACTGGACGCGGATCATGACCGCTGGCGCGGCGACGGCGCTGGTCGCGGCGCCGGACAGCAACGGCTACAACCTCACCCAGGCGGCGCTCCCGGCGCACTGACGGATCCGCCGCGCAACTGCGCGCGCCTCAGTCCAGAATAGGCGGCTCGTCCGACGGCGGCGTGTTCATGCCGCGCCGGTCGGTCTTGCGGCGGTCTCGGCGCTGTCCCTCCTCGTACCAGCGCCGCGTGATCTCGCCGGCGAGCTCCCGGTTTCCCAGCCCAAACGCCAGCCCGACGCCGAGCGCCACCGCGCCGAGGATGAGCGTGAACGCGGCGGTGACGATCTCCGCGGCGACACCCACCTGCTGCAGCGCCATGAAAATCGCGATCAGGATCACCGCGGTCTTCGCCAGCTTGGCGAGTGTTGGCACGCCGGACACATTGCCGGCTGACGCGAGAATCAGCCCGCGCACGAACTCGCCCACGATCATGCCGAGAATCACGATCACGATCGCCGCAATGAGCGTCGGGATGAACGCCAGCATGGTCCCGAACATCACGTTGATGCTCTCGAGTCCGAGCGCGGTGCTGGCGAGCAGGATTACGACCAGCATGACCAGCCAGAAGATCAGCTTTGCCATCGCGCGTACCGGGTCGAGGCGCGACCCGCTCCGCACCATCGCCTCATCGAGCCCACCGACGTGTGCCATGTGGTTGAAGTCGAGTCGCTTCAACGTGTCGTCCGACCAGCGCTGCATCTGTCGCGCGAGGAAGTAGCCGGTCGCGAGAATCAGCGCGGCGCCGATCATCGCGGGCAGCGTGGTGCCGATCTGCTCGGCGCCAATCAGGAGCCTGGTCCAGAGTTCGTTCACGCGGTCACCTCGATCACGAGTTTGCCTGACTGCTCTCCCCGGGCGAGCCGCCGGAACGCATCGGCCCCGCGCGCGAGCGGAACGACTTCATCGACAACCGGCCACAACTTCCCCGCCGCCGCGAGCGCGGTAACCGCCGCGTACTCCGCGTGACTACCCATGGTCGAGCCGAGAATCGACCATTGGTGCCAGAAGAGCTTCCGCACGTCGAGCCCCACCATCGGGCCGCTCGTGCCGCCGCACGTGACGAGCCGTCCGCCGCGCGCCAGACATCGGAGCGACCGTGGCCAGGTCGCCTCGCCTACGCTGTCAACTACCACCTGTGCGCCGCGCCGCCCGGTAATCCGCTTCACCTCGGCCACGATGTCCGATGTGGCGTGATTGACCAGATGCTCGGCGCCGAGCTGCTTCGCGCGCGCGAGCTTGCCATCGCTCGCGCTCGTTGCGATGACGCTGGCCCCGGTGAGCGCGGCAATCTGGATCGAGGCCTGGGCAACGCCGCCACCCGCACCCCACACGAGCACCGACTCGCCTGGCACGAGGCGGGCGCGCGTGATCAGCATGCGCCACGCAGTGAGCGTCGCGAGTGAGAACGCGGCGACCTCCGCCCATGTCATTGCGTCCGGCGCCCGCGCGACGTTCGACTCGGGCACCACCAGTAGCTCGGCGACGGTGCCCGGCCGGTGCTCGCCAAGCACGCCGAAATGTTTGCACAGCGGTTGGTCACCCGCGAGACAGGTGGCGCATGCACCGCACGAGATCCCCGGGTTCACCATCACGCGGTCGCCAGGGCGCACCGTCCGGACTGCTGCACCGACCGATTCGACCACGCCTGCCGCATCGGTGCCGACGATGTGCGGAAAGTCGAGCGAGATGCCGGGCAGTCCCTCGGTCACGAAGAGATCGAGGCGGTTGATCGCGGCCGCGTGCACACGGATGCGCACGTCGGTGGGCGCGAGCAGCGCGGGTGCCGCGACATCGCGCTCGGCGAGCGCGTCGGGACCGCCCAGGGAGGTGAGTACCAGCGCGCGCATCAAAAGGCCGGCGTCACGATCTGCTCGTTCGCCGTAAGCGGAATCGGGGTGGCGGCGGCGCCCGTAGTTGCAGGCTGGCGGAACAACGCGAACTCCGTCCGTCCCTTGCCGCCGTTCAGAATACGGCCGGTCACGAACGCGAGCTCAGTGCCGTCTCTTGAGATGCTGAACGAAAGAATGGTCTCGGGTCGTTCGACCAGCGTCGTGACCGTGCCGTCATCGGTGCGGCGCACGATGCTCGAGCCGCCGTGCTCGCCGCGCTCGGTGAGCCAGGCGATATCGCCATTGGGAAAGTAGTGAGGGCTCGACTCGCGGACCGGTGTCGTGGTGAGACGCTGCGCGTTGCCGCCGCCTGCGTCCATGCGGTACAGCTCGTAGTTCCCGTCGCGCAGCGAGATGAACGCGATCGATTGCCCGTCGGGAGAGACGGCCGGCGCGCTGTTGCCTCCATCCGATGTGGTGAGCTCCTTCAGATCGGATCCATCGGCGCGCACGCTGTAGATCTGCCGCAGCGCCGCGCGCGCCGATGAAAAGACGATGCGAGTGCCATCGGGCGTCCACGCCGGCTCACCGTCGACCGCCGGATCGGGCGCGACGTGCCGGATGTTGCCGCCGTCCGCATCGGCGACGATGATGTCGAAGTTGCCACCGGCGTTCGAGCTCGCCGCGATCGCGGTCCGGTCGGGCGACCAGACCGCTTGCAAATTCGCGGCGTCATTCGCGAGCACGCGAACGAACGAGTCCGGCGCGGCGAGCCGAAATTGATACAGGGCGAACCCGGTCACCTGCCGATTGCTCGAGAGCAGCAGGTCTCCGGTGACGAACACGCGCGCCGTCGTGGCCTTGCCCCATGGAGCCGTGGCCGTGATCGTAGCGCTGCCCGGCCGGATTGCAGTGACCGTGCCGTCGGCCGAGACCGTGGCGACATCCGGGTGCTCGCTGCTCCAGCGAAGGGCCGCAGGCGTGCCCTCTCCTTCCGCGAAACGTGCGAGAAGACGTGCCTGCCCACCGGCCACGAGTCCCACGCGCGAGCGATCGAGCGCGATCTCACCCTCCACCACGTTGATCACCCAGACGACGGGATCGATACCGGCCAGCCGCGCCGTGAGACTCGTGGTACCGAGCCGGTGCGCCGTGAGGCGTCCGCTGCCGGGATCGAAGCTGGCGATCGAGCTGTCACCTACTTCCCACGTGGGTATCGCGTCCGGAATTTCCGTCGAGTCGGCCGCTTCGGCGCGCGCCGCGATTTCGGCGCTCGACGTGAGCGGCACCTGCACCGGACCGGCACTCGGGCGCGGCGACACGACGAACAGCTCGGGGCGGCGGAACACCACGATGCGCACACGACGCTCATGACCGAATCCGCTGGCGACGAGCTCCGTCTCACCGGGTGCGAGCGTCTGCACGATGCCGGTCGGGCCGACGCGCGCGATCGTCGTGTCCGCAACGCGCCACGCGAGGCCGCCGCGCACCGGGCGGCCACCCTGCGCCGGCACCGTGGCCACGAGCGTGTCGAGCATATCAGGCGGCCGCACCAGCATCGCGAGATTGAGCACGAACTCGGCGGGCCCGACCGCCACCACCGCACTGGTGGAGATGCCGGGGGCCGTCGCCTGAATCACGCCCTCGCCGGCGGCGATGGCGGTGACCAGCCCGTCGGAGCTGACAGTTGCGATATCCGGCCGGAGCGAGCGCCAGGCGGTGTGGGTTGATGGGGTGGGTGCGCCGTCGCCGCGAACCGCTCGCACCGTGAGTCGAGCAGTCTCGCCCGGAAGCAGCGCGAGTGATGGCGGGTCGAGCACGAGCGCGGCGACGCCGGCACCGGTACCGGTACCTGGAGGCGGCGGACCGGCAGCCGAATTCGCCTGCGGCGACGCGTATGGGTCCGGCGGTGACGCCGCTGCCCCGCCGGGTGCAGTCACGAAGATTGCGACGGCGGCGCGCCGGTTCTGCGCCCGCGCCTCGACCTTGGCGAGCCCGGCGTGCATTCCGACGACGGTGCCGTCGCTGCCCACGCGGGCGATGGTCGTGTCGGAGGAGACGAATGCGATCGTGGCCGTGGGAAGCAGATTCCCCTGGCGATCGAACGCCGCCGCGAAGAGCGTCTGCCGCTGGCCGACGCCAAGAGTCAGGGTGGACGGGGTGACCTGGATATCGGCCACGCCCTGTGCGGTGGCCGGCGCTGCGAGCGCGCCGACGGCAACCACCCCAAACCAAACGCGCGCAATGACTTGCGCGCTCACGCGCAGTCGGCGACGCGCCGGGGCGGGAACGGCGACACGATCATCGAT
>JBDTQV010000116.1:0-7058 GCA_039932015.1 Gemmatimonadota bacterium
TCTGCGCCTGCCGGGTAGCTGAACGGCGCAGGGTGGGTCTGCTCACGTGAGCGCCGGGAACGGTGACGCGTATTCGAACCGAAAGACCTGCTCGATGCGTTCGAGATCGGCCTTGTTTCTCGAGATCAGGATGGCGCCAGCCTCACGGCAGGAGTGGGCGATGAGAATGTCGAAGATGAAGCTCCGCTTCACCTGCTTGATGACCAGCCCCTCGTGCTCGTGCAGCCAGCTCAGCGTTGTGGCCATCATGGCCCACGAGGCGGCGGATGGGGTGATGACTCGCCCGCGCTTCCGAAAGGGCTCGATGATTCCGTTTTCAAGGCGCTTGCGAGCAGCTCCGCGCGCGCTCATCTGGAGCTCGGCGACCACTGTGGCGTGCAGATACAGGAATGGCGTGGCGGCGTAGGAGAAGGTGTCGAACGCCGCCTTAAACGTTGTACCCTTATCCCCGTCGATATAGCAATTGGTGTCAAGAACGTACTTTGGGGGCATCTACGCCGGCCTAATCAATCCGACTCAGCCCGAGCCCACCCAGCCCTTGTACACCGCGCCGCACCTCATCGCGGAACACGACGAGGTCCAGGGCGGCCTCAACGGTGTCGACATCGGTCGTGGTGCCGAGCACACGCCTCGCGTCCTCGAGTTTTGTGGAAGGAAGCCAGAACTCCTTTCGCACCCGGCCTTCACGCCGGCGGCCCTGAACGGCGGGTTTTGCCGTCTTGAGCTTGTCGATCCGAGTCCGCTTTTTGGCGCTGGCGGCTTTGCGACCCTCGGCCTTCCTGGCGGCTGCAGTCTTTGCCATGATACCTCCTCGTACGTACAATATAACGCATTGTACGTACGCGCAATAATCCGGGTCCTGGCGTCATGGAGGCGTTCAACGCCGCTGTCCCGTCGAACGTCGGCCGGCGAACCGGCTGGGCTACCGAGCAACCCGAAGCTCGGTTGCCGGCGCCGGCGTGACTGGACCAGTCCGCGCGCGAGCGGTATCAGCCGCGGCCGCACACGTGCCGCGGCCCACCCGAACGGTCCACGCGCCGCCCTCATCGGTCATCACCAGCAGCTTGGCGCGGCCCGCCGCGGTGGCCGAGAGCGCCTGCTCGACGCCTTCGCGTGAGAGTGAACCGAGCCGGCCGCGCCGGGCCGAGCCAGCCGGGCGGGTGATGCACCCGATGGTGCTGTCGTCACCCCGCACTTGCGCCAGCACGGCGAGCGTCCGCGGCAACCACACGGTATCGCGCGTGCCGGCGGCATCGCTCCGCGCCGCCGGCAGTGCCGCGTCCACGATCACCGGCGCCGCCTCGAGCGGCACCGAGACCGCGCGCGCCAGCATTTGCTCCGCCGCGCTCCCGAGCGCAGGCCCGAGGTGCCGGAGCGTCAGGCGCGGCGCGCCATGCGGCGAGACTTCCACGCTCCAACCGACCAGCGCGCCGGCCGCCTCTGCCGGCCACGCCGCATGGAGCGCCGCCCCGAGTGCGCGGCTGCCGTCGGCGAGGTTGAGCCGGGAGACGACAGGTGTCACCGCGCCGCGCTTCTGCGCGAGCGCCGCCGCGAGCGTGTTGGCGTCGGGAACCGCCGACACGGTGATCGAGGGATCGACGCCGGCCACCGGCGCGATCCGCCGGATAAGCCGCCCTTCGAGCGCGCCGGCGCTGTCCGGAGACCCGATGACGATCAGGTGCACGGCCAGCGTGTGCCGTTCGATGTCGACGGTGCTCTGCACCGCGCGCACCCCTTCGCCCGCGAGGGCGCCGCGGACGGCATCGCGCGCGCGCACCTCCCAGGACACCTCGTCGAGCGCGCGCTTGAGCGGCACCGCGACGACGCCGAGAAACGCCAGCGGCAGGAACAGTCGCATCGACCACCCCAGCCGGGATCCGAAGACCTGACGGAGTGCGTCCTGCACCCGCCCGGCGACGCGGTCGCCCCGCGTCACATGCGCGTCGCGGTAGCGGTGCTCAAGTGTCTCGGCATCCACCTGGTTGAAGCCGACCACCAGGAAGCTGAGCACCGCCAGAAAGAGGATGGCCGAGAAGTTCGCGGTGAACAGGAGTGCCGCACCTCCCGCCACCGATGCGGTACCGGTGCCGATGCCGAAGCCGGTGACACAGAGCGGCGGGACCAGCGCGATCCCGATGGCGGTGCCGGCGGCGGCGGCGGTGGTGTCAGCAGTCTGGCGGATCGTGGTGTACGCGGCGGCAAGCGCGCAGAACACGGCGACGAGCAGGTCGAGCAGGGTGGGGGCGGTGCGGGTCGCGATTTCGGAGGTGAGCTCGTGGAACGGCAGCGCCATCGTGATGAGCGCGGCCGCCGCGATGACCGTGAACACGCTGAGGACGACCCGGAACGCCGCGCGAATGACGAGGAGTGACGACCCGACGGCGAACCCCATCCCCAGCTCGACGATCGGACCCATCAGCGGCGAGACCAGCATCCCGCCGATCACGACGGCGGTGCTTCCGAGCACCAGGCCGAGTGTCGCGATCCCGGTGGCGAGCACCAGCTGCAGCCAGTACCCCGGCGCGTGCCGGGCGTTGGTTTCGAGCATGGTGACGACGGTGTCGATGCGGTGGCCCGCGCTCACACCGAGCGACGCGCCCACGCGATTCTGCATCGCGCCAATCGCGATGCCCACCCGGCGCCCAACGTGATGTTCGCGAATGGAGATCCTCCGAACGATGCGGGACGGGGGCAGTGTGAATCTACCGCGCGCTCCGATCGGGCGCGAGCGTGGCGAGCGCGGCACCATCCGGCTACAATCCCGCTGTGATCTCGTCCGCGCTCCGGCTTCGCTTCGTCGCACTCCTGCTCGCGCTGCTCTCTCCGGGAGCGGCGGGTACGGTGGTGTCGGTGCTGAGCGCCTGCCCGGTGCATTCGTCGGCTCTCGCGGCGCCGGCCGCCGCAGATGCGCCGATTGCCGGGACGCCCGCGGCGCACCAGCATCACGCCCCTTCCGCACCGGCACACTCCGATAGTCATCATCAGTGCCACTGTCCCGGAGAATGTTGTCCCGGCGCGACCGCGACGACGCCCACCGCGCCGGCGGCGATCGCGCTGGTTGGCGCGCGGGTTCACTCCGATCCGGTTCTGCCGCCGCTCGCGCGCCCCGAGCGCCCGTCTCCCCGCTACGTACTCCCCCCGTCAACTGCTCCCCCGGTTCGAGCCTGATCGTTCGCGACTGATCGCAATTCCGTTTCGCGCCGCCCGCGCGCGATCCGGCAAGGCTCGCACACGGGGACCAACATCATGACGATGCATTCGCGGCCACCAGCCGCGGCACTCGTACGCATCACCGCGGCCGTGGCACTCGCCGCCGCCGCTCTCACCGCTCGTCCCGCCGCCGCCCAACAGCCGGACGCGGCCGACTCCATGCACCAGCACAGCGACACGCTGCTGCACGCGCCGATCGTGCTCCGGTCGGTGACCATCACTTCTTCGCCCACCTCGCGCGACGAGCCGCTCGGCATCACCCACGTGACCGGCACCGAGCTCAGCCGGACGCCGGCGGTCGATCCCTACGAAGCGCTCCGGCAAACGGCCGGGCTCGAAGTGCACGATCAGGGGCAGGGACCGGGCTTTGCTTCCGACGCCTCGCTGCGCGGCTTCAGCTCCGATCACTCGACCGACATTGCGCTCTGGGTCGACGGCGTGCCCAACAACGAGCCTGTGAACGGGCACGCCGAGGGGTACAACGACTGGTACGTGATCTTTCCGGGATCGATTCGCGATATCGACGTGCTGCGCGGACCTACCAGCGCGCTGTACGGCAACTTTTCGCTGGCCGGAACAGTCAACGTCCGGACGCTCGAGCGGATTCGGCGCAGCGAGGCGCTGCTTTCGGGCGGCTCGTACGGGCGGGTGGACGGATCGCTGCTGACGGGAGTGGATCGCGAGCACACCGGCGCCGTCGTCGGCGTGCGCGGGCTCCGCGAAGATGGCTGGCGTCCCAACAGCGGTTACTGGCTGGGCCAGGCGCATGGCCGGGTGGTGCACGATCTCTCGCCCGCCGCGCGGCTCGATGCCGGCGTCGAGCTGTACGGATCCAACTGGCATTCGCCCGGCTTCATCACCACCGATCAGTTCGACGCCCGCCAGTTCGACGTCGTGAGCGACCCGACCGACGGCGGCTTCAAGCGCCGAGCGCAGGAGCGCGTGGGTCTTCGCATCGTGGCGCCGAACCGGCCCCTCCTCTGGCGAACCACCGCCTACGCGACCCAGGGCCGCTGGCAGCTCTTCCTCACCACGCCACCCGAAGGCGGCGGGAGTGAGGGTTCGGGCAGCCAAGTCGAGGAGGAGGACCATCGCTACGGCTTCGGTCTCACCAGTGCGGTCACGTACGCGCTCGACCGGGTGGACCTCACCACCGGCATCGACACGCGCTGGGACCACTCGCATTACGAAAATTATTTTGCGACGAGCCGGATGCGCGACAGCTCGGAGACGCTGGTGCGCGCCAGCCAGCTCGCCGCCGCCGCGTTCGTGCAATCCACCATCGACCTGGGTCATCACTTCCGCCTGGCGCCGGGCATCCGCTATGACATGGTGCGGACGCGGAGCACGCCGGACAACGGCGGCGGTGCGGCGACCGACAGTCACGGCATCATCGCCCCGAAGCTCGGCCTGCTGTATCACCTGCCGGCCGGCGCGGATGTCTACGGCAATCTGTCGCGCGGATTCCGCCAGACCGACGGCGTGATCGAAGACCCGACGCTGCCGTTCGTCACGGCATGGGCCTACGAGACCGGCCTCAAGGTGAATCGCGGCCCGGTGTACGCATCGGCGGCGCTGTTCCGGATGGACGTGAGCAACGAGCAGACGTTCGATCCGGTGACGCTCAACAGCACGAGCGGCGGCCGGAGCCGGCGGCAGGGATTGGAGTTGACGCTGGACGCCCGCGTGACGCCGTCGCTCCACGCGCTCGCCAACTGGACGTTCAACGACGCGAAGTATCGCAACTTCGTGAGCGAGGCGGGCGACACGCTCTCCGGTATTCGCGTCTTCAACACCGCGAAGCAGGTCGGCAGCGCGACGCTGATATTCAACGCGCCGAGCGGGCGGTGGGATGCCCAGATGGGGACCAGCGTGGTGGGGCCGTACGCGCCTTTCGACGAGCCGGGCGTGCTGCTGCCGTCGTACGCGCTGCTGCAGGCGGGGGCGGGGTTCCGGGTCGGGGCGACGCGCATCGGATTCGGTGTTCGGAACTTGACCAATCACCAGTATCCGGAACTCAGGGCGGGCGCGTTCGTGGTGCCGGGGCAGCCGCGGTCGATTTACGGGCAGGTTGAGTTGCGGTGAGCGGTGGCCGGGCCGTATGCTCCAGCTACATCAACCGTGGGGTTTGCGATGCTCTGGCCGTCTGCGGGAAATTATCTGGACGCGGCGCTGCTCCTGATGCGGCTCGTCGTCGCCATCATCTTTTTCAAGAGCGGCTGGAGCCACGTGCAGAAGCCGAAGGAACGCGGCGAGAGCGTGGGTATGAGCCCGGGCGCCACTCTCGCCATTGGCGCCGCGGAAGTGGCCGGCGCGCTCGGCGTGGCGTTCGGTGTGCTGATCCAGGCCGCCGCGATCGGGCTCATCCTGGTGATGTTCGGCGCGATCTACAAGAAGATGTTCGAGTGGAAGACCGGCTTCTGGGGGGAGAAGTCGTCCGGCTGGCACTACGATCTGATGCTGGTGGTGATGCTGCTGGTGATCCTGACCACTGCCGGTGGCCGCTTCGTCCTCGTCTGAGTCCGGCGGTACGGCGGCGGCGCCCGGCGCGCTTGCCGCGGAGCGGGTGAGCGTCCGCTTTGGACCGGTGCTGGCGCTCGATGACGTGTCGCTCTCGGTCGCCGCCGGGGAGTGGGTGGCGCTGGTGGGCGAAAGCGGGGCGGGGAAGTCGACACTGCTCCGCGCCTTCAATCGGCTCACCGAGCCGGCGTCGGGCACCGTTTTGGTCGGGGGACGAGACGTGCGGTCGCTGGAGCCTGTCGCGCTGCGGCGCGGCATCGGATACGTGTCCCAGGATGCCGGCCTCCTGCCGCACTGGACCGTCGAACGGAATGCCGCGCTCGTCCCCTGGCTGCTGCATGACCCGGCGCCGGAAGACAAATCCCGGCGAGCCCTTCAGCTTGTCGGGCTCGATCCCGCCACGTTTTCCGGACGCTGGCCGCGCGAGCTCTCCGGCGGCCAGCGGCAGCGAGTCGCGATCGCCCGGGCCATCGCCGCGCGCCCGCCGATCGTTCTGCTGGACGAGGCGTTCGGCGCGCTCGACGCGATTACGCGGAACGACATGCACGACATGCTACGACGCCTCCGCAGCGATCTCGCGTTTACCGCGCTGCTGGTCACTCACGACCTGGCGGAGGCGATCCGCCTGGCCGATCGCGTCGCCGTCATGCGCGACGGGCGGATCGAGCAGATCGCCCCGCCGGCGGAACTGCTCGAGCGTCCCGCGACGGACTACGTCGCACGCCTCCTGACCCGCGCCGGGGTGCGCGCCGCGTGATTCGCACCGTTGTACGCGTCGCGGCATTCGCGGCATTCGCCGCCGGACTCGCGTGGCCCGCCAGTGCACGTGCGCAAGCGCCCGCATCCGCTCCGGCGCGCGCGGTCGTCGTGGGATCGAAGCCGTTTGGCGAGTCCTACGTGCTGGGCGAGATGTTCGCGCAGATGCTCGAGGCCCGCGGGTTCAACGTCACCCGGCGTCTCGGGCTCGGCGCCACCGAGATCGCATTCGGCGCACTCCAGCGCGGCGCGATCGACGTGTATCCCGAATACACCGGTACCGGACTGCTGGCGATCCTCGGTGAGGTGCCCGGACCCGATCCCGGCGCCGTATTCGCTCGCGTCTTCGGCGAGTTCCGGCGGCGCTGGGCAGTACGCTGGCTGCCGCCGCTCGGCTTCGAGAATACCTATGCGATCGCGGTGCGGCGGGAGACGGCGGCGCGCTACCACCTCGCCACGCTGACTGACCTCGCGGCCACAAGCCGTCGGCTCACGGCCGGCTTCACCGCGGATTTCGTCGGCCGGCCGGACGGGCTTCCCGGTCTCTCGCGCGCGTACGACATGCACTTCGA
>JBDTQV010000117.1:0-6991 GCA_039932015.1 Gemmatimonadota bacterium
TCAGGTTGGCTTCGACCCGCGCCAGTCGTACACCGCCACGCTCTCCGGCAATGGCAGAGCCTCGGTTTTCCTCGGGGCGACGGCCGATCCATCGCCATCGCAGACCGCCGGCAGCTACTCGGCGACGCTGACCCTCACCGTGGCCTATTTCCCGTGAAGTTTCCCATGCTATCGGTGCTTGGCGCCGTCTCGTCGATCGCGGGTGCCGCGGCTCCCGTGCACGCGCAGGGAGTGCTGATCGCGCCCACCGCCGTGTTCGTCGATGCGCGCACTCGGACGGCGTCGCTGATGATCATCAATCCGAACGAGACCACCGCGGAAGTGGAGATCGCGACGTTGTTCGCGTATCCAGTGACCGATTCGGCCGGACAGCTGATCCTGCGCACGCCGGAGCAGCCGGACTCGACGATGCCGTCGGCTGCGGAATGGGTGCGGCCGTTTCCCCGCCGCATGTCGCTCCCACCCAAGGCGCAACAGACGGTGCGGCTGCTCGTATCGCCGCCACCCGGACTTCCTGACGGCGAGTACTGGACGCGGATCGTCGTCACCGCGCGCGGTGGCCGGCTTCCAGTCACCGAATCTCACGATAGCGGCACCGTCAGCGTGGGACTCTCGGTCGAGGTGCGTGCGATCCTGCCACTGCTGTATCGCAAAGGCCGGCTGACGAGCGGTGTCACGCTCAGTGACCTGCGGGGGGCGCGCACAGGCGATTCCCTGATTGTGCGTGCCAAGCTCACGCGAACCGGCAGCGCCGCGGCGCTGGGCACCGCCCGCGGGGAACTCGTCGATTCATCCGGTGTGACGCGCGCGACATTCTCAACGCCGGTCTCCGCGTACATCGACGTGGATCCGCGTTTCACGTTTCCGCTCGATTCGATTCCTGCCGGGCGGTACCAGGTCCGGCTCGAGATCTCGCCGGGCCGCACCGACCTCGCGCCGGGCGTCATTGTTCCCTTCACGGCCGTGCGCGACTCGCTGACGGTCCGCATTCCCTGAGCGCGACTGCACTGCTGCTCGCGGCAGCGCTCGCTGCTGGTCCGGCGGCGCCGCGGGATACCCAGCCGGAGCTCGTGGTGATCGAGCTCCGGCTGGGCCGGCTCGCCACCCGGACGGTCGAGGCGTATCGTGTGGGCGACGAGGCGCTGATTCCGCTTGGACAATTCTTCGATATGGCGGGCGCCCGGGCGACGATTTCGCCGAGCGGCCGTGTCGACGCGACGCTTCAGCCGGGCAACGTTCCGCTCGTGATCGACGCCATGACCGACGTGGCGACGTTCGGTCGCCGGCGCGTCACGGTGCCTGCCGGGCTCAAACGCCTGGTGAACGGAGAGCTGTTCTATCCGGCAACGCGACTCGGCGAGTTGCTCGATGCCCCGATGTACGTGGACTGGACGGAGCTCGAGGTCGTCATGCGCGATCCAGGGCCGTTGCCAGTGGCGCAAGCCCTCCGGCGGCGGGCGGCGCGCATCGCGCTCGCCGCCGAAAATTCGCCACACAGCCCCGGCATTCGGCTGCCGGCGGAGCGGCGGCAGTGGGACGGGTTCGTCGTCGATTACACCTTGCTGTCGCCCAGCAGCTCGCCGATCGGCGGCAGCTCGTACTCTGTGCAGGCCGGCGCCGATCTCCTGAACGGCTCACTCGAGCTCGGTGCGAGCAGCATCGGCCCTGCCGATGCCGGTGACGTGCGCGTGGATGCATCCTGGCTCGGCGTCTGGCGAAACAATCGCATCGTCCGACAGCTCCGGTTGGGTGATGGGTTCGGCACCGGGCCGCGCCCGCGGAGCATACGCGGCGTGTCAGTCACCAACGCACCGTTCGTGCGCCCATCGCTGATCGGGTCGATTCCGTACGCGGGCCGGCTGCCGGCCGGGTGGGGAGTCGAAGCATATCGCGCGGGCCAGCTCATTGCGTTCGACTCGACCGATGCGACCGGGGACTTCGCGATTCAGTTGCCGGTGCTCTACGGAGAAAATCCGGTCGAGTTCATCGCGTACGGCCCGTACGGGGAGACCCGTGTGTTCGCGCGGACGTACCGCGTGGCGAGCGCGCTACTGCCGGCGCATCGGCTGGAGTACGGCGCGTCGGGCGGTCAGTGCCGTTTCCTTGCCTGCAGCGCCAGCGCCAACACGGACATTCGCTATGGCATCTCCCGTCGCTGGACAGTGCAGGGGGGCGCAGAGCGATTCTGGCGTGACACACTGGGAGACTTGTTCCATCCGTACGCCGGAGTGACGGGCAGTGTCACCAACGCGATCACGCTGCAGGCCGACGCGGTCGCGAATGGGTTCGTCCATTCCGGTATTTTCTACGAGCCCTCGCTGGACATGCGGCTGACGGGCGAATATACCCGCTACGATACCAGTTCGGTGCAGCCGATCATCACCCTTCCGGGGCGCCGAACACTCTGGCAGATCGGTGGGTTCTATCGGCCGGTGCGCGAGAAGGATTTCTTCTATTTCGAAGCGGCCGCAGAGCGCGCCCTGACCGGCGATCGCACGACCGACCGTGCCCGCATCGGGGTTTCGCTGCAGGCCGGACCGGTCCGGGTACTGCCGTACGCGCGGTTCGAGCGGGATGCATCCCCGGGCGGGCCTGCGACGCGCCGGAGTTTCGCCGGCTTCAGCACCACCGTCCTGCCGCGCCAGAGCTGGGGCCGCCTGCTCGGGTCCGCGTTCATGCGCGGCACGTTTGAGATGGAGGATCTGTCGCGCGTCTCGCTCGCCAGCTTTGCGCTGGCGCGCTCGGTTGCGCAGCGCGTGCGGCTAGAGCTCGGTGTCAGCTGGATTCGCGGCTTCAGCGGGCCGGTGTACACGGCAGGGCTGTCGTCGTATCTCACGTCGCTCCGCTCCTACACGACGGCAACGGCGCAACGCGGCGCCCCGGCGGCGTTCAGCCAGCTCGTACAGGGGTCGGTGCTGTACGATCGTGCGCATCGCCGCATGCAGCTTGCGCCCGGCCCATCGCTGCAGCGCGCCGGTATCACGGGGCGCGTGTTCATGGACGCAAACGGAAACGGCCGCTTCGATCCCGGCGAAGACGGGCTTCGAAACGTGCGAGTGCAGATCGGCAGCAACAGCGCCATCTCCGACTCCGCCGGCGGGTACCGGGTGTGGGACCTCGTGCCGTTCGAGCCGCTCGCGGTGACCGTCGATTCAATGAGTTTCGAATCGCCGCTCTGGGTGGCGAGCTATCCATCGGTCGGCGTGGTCGCGGGGCCGAACCGGTACACGTTGGTGGACATTCCGATCGTGCAGGGCGCAGTCATCGAGGGACGAGTGGTGCGGCCTCTCGGCACCGCGGTGCAGGGCGTCGGTGGTGTGAGCCTGTTGCTGACCGACGCGCGCACCGGTCTGGTGCAGACGATGGTCACGTTCACGGACGGCAGCTACTACATGCTCGGCGTGCGCCCCGGAACGTACCGGCTGACGGTCGACCCGCGCGTGCTCGATCTGTTGCGCGTGTCCGCGGAGCCGCGAGAGATCGTCGTCGCGCCGGCCGGTGACGGGCCCGGCGCGATCGACGTGGTGCTCTCACCGCGGCCGTAGTGCGGCTCAGGCGTGCTTTCGGAGCTCGATGCGACCGTTGACCGTGCTCAGTCGGAGCGACCGCCCGCCGCCGTTGATGCTGCCGCGGAGCGACCGCGGCCCAAACCGACCGCGCACCAGAAGGTCGAAATCACTGGAGATGTCGCCGTTCGTCGTGCTGGCCTGCACGTCCAGCTTCGCGTCGGCCGGAATCGTCAAGTCCACGCTGCCGTTGACCGTGGTGAACTCGAGATCGCCGTCGCCGAGACGACCCATCGTCGCTCGCACATCTCCGTTAACGGTGCCCGCTTCCGCCCGCCCGGTCGTGGACACCTCCGCGGAACCATTCACCGTGTGAACCGCGGCATCCGCCGTAAGGCCGGTGGCGGAGATGTCGCCATTGACGGTCTGTCCCTCGAATCGCACGCCGGCCGGGATTTTCACGGTAAATGCAACCGACACGTCGTTGTTCTCGCTGTTCATCCCGCCCTCACCGCCCGCGCAGCGGTTGCCGCGGCGGGACGGATACACCGCGCAGATCACCACACCATCGGATGTTTCGACGACTTCGATTTTCACGCTTTCCGGGTCACTCCGCCGCGCGTGCTTCACCGCAACGACCTCGACTTCCTTCCCGCTCGACGCCGTCGCGCGCACCGCGCCGTTCACTCCCTTGATTTCGACCGTCTTTCCAGGCGCGATCACCTTGTGCCACTGGAAATCGGGCGTGCCCTGCAGCAGCGCCGCGAGTGCGAACAGGTGGAGAACCATGATCTACCTCCGTGAGCGGGTCTGGCCCGATTGCCCGAGGGGTCGTTGCAGGCGCATCGTGCCTTGAAATGACTCGAGCTCGATGCGCGCGCTGCCCGAGCCAAGTGTGAACGTGAAGCGCTTCTTGTCGTGCTCACTGAGCCGCGGGCTGATCGAGACCGGGAACCCAGCTTCGAACTCTCCCTGGAAGGTGGAGACGCTCACGGTTGCATCGGCGTTCTCCTGCACCGACACGGCGATGTCGCCGTTGTGCGTGACGAAGCGGTAGCGCCCGCCGCTCCGGATGGGCCCGTCGAAGGTAACGTCGCCATTTACGGTGTTGGCATCCACGTTGTCCGATTCGATCCGGTCGAGCGTGATCTCGCCGTTGATCGTCTGCGCCATCACGTCGCCGTGCAGGCCGCTACCGCTGACGTCCGAATTGACGGACGAAAGACTGATCTTGCCCTGCGCGTCCCGCAGCGAGACGCCGCCCTGCACCGAGGTGAGGGTGATGACACCGTTTCCGCCTCGGACGTCGATGTCGCCGTCGACGCTCTGGATCGCGATCGACGCATTGGAGCCGGTCACGTGCACGTCGCCCGACTGATCGTTCAGCGACAGGTCCATCCAGGCCGGGACGGTCACGTCGAAGTCGTCCTCGGCATCGTACCGCCCGCTGGTGCGAATGGTGACGGTGCTGCCGCGCCGCGCGAGCGCCGCGCCGCCCGAGCGCTCGGAGCGTACCTGAACGGTGTTTCGGTTCCAGGTGCGGATGGTGATCTCGCCCGAGCGTGCGGTGAGTTCGAAGCGATCGCCGCGCCCGACCGTCATCGATGCGGTGTCGCCGCTCTGGGCGAGCGAGATGGCGAGTGTGGCGAGGGTCGCGATCAGCACGGAACCATTCCTTTCAGCTCTGCGCCGAAGCGAGAGCGGCGGCCTGCCGCAGCAGGTCAATCTTCCGGCGCATCGTGTGCGCCAGATACTCATTCAGAAATCCATTCGCCGGATCGGCCTGCACCGCGCGGCGTGCCGCGCTGACCGCGCTGTCGATCGTCATGAGATTCTTCTCGATGATTCGGACGGTCGCCGTATCGAGTCGTCCGCGTCCGGCGGCCAGCACGTCCTGCAGGTCTGACACGGCCGCGTCGTAGGTTTGGTTGGCCGTCGGCCGCGACGCGGCGTTGCGGACCGTGGCGCTGCGCGCCGGCGCCGGCGCCGGTGCGGCGGTCGCGGTCACCGGCAGCTCCTGGCGCGTGGACGGACGCAGCACCCACACGCCGCCGCCCGTGAGCGCCACGATCACCGCGGCCGCGGCGGCGAGTTGCGGGACCGAGAAGCTGAAGCGACGAGGGGGTGTGCGCCGGGTCGGGGTCACCGCGCCGTCGCTGCCGAGCATCGCGGCGATGCCCGGCCACAGATCACGCGCCGGCGGCCGGTCACCCAGTGACGCCGCCCGCGCAACGACCGACCGCAGCTCAGCCAGCGTACGCGCGCACTCCGCGCACTGGCCAACGTGCGCCTCGAGCGCGGCATGCTCGTGCGGCGGCAGCTCGCCATCGAGGTACTCGGACATTTGGTCGGTCCAGCGATCGTGCATGGTCATGGTCCTAGCGGTCCAGGTGAACGCGCAACGCCATGCGGGCGCGGTGCAGCTGTGATTTGGACGTACCGGTCGCGAGGCCGAGCATGTCGGCGATCTCCTCGTGCCGATAGCCCTCCACGTCGTGGAGGACGAAGATCTGGCGCGCCCCGTCCGGCAATCGCGCGAGCGCCGCCTCGAAGTCCATCGAGAGCTCGGGTGGCGCCCGGCGGGCCGAAACCAGTTCGAGCGGCGCGTCGTCGTCGTGGTACCGCTTTCGCCGGGTGCCGAGCTCGGCGCGCCGGGCCAATACCACGTTCACTGCCAGCCGGTGCAGCCAAGTGCCGAATGCCGATTCGCCTCTGAACGATCCCAGCTTCTGCCAGACCCGGACGAAGATGTCCTGGGTCAGTTCGTCCGCATCCTCGTCGCTCAGCATGCGCCGGACCAGCGAGTGCACCCTGGAGGAATGCTTCCGGTAGAGCCGCTCGAAGGCGTGCGCATCCCCGCCGGCCGCCAGCGCCACCTCCACCGACTCGGTGTTGGCTCTTTCCGGAACGGGCGTGAAGCTCAGCGTCGGCACTCCAAGGGTCGGCGTCGTCATGCAGGGGATTGGATCGAACAATCGGCTGAAAGGTTGCAGAGGGGAAGTCTGCCGGCGAAGGCTGCCGGCGACGGCCAAGGGCCGGGCGCAACTATATTCCGCCATCTCAACCCGCCATGCCATGACGCTCGCAACGCACGCCCCGATCACCGCACCGCGCGGCTCCGCCCTCTCCTGCAAGGGATGGCACCAGGAGGCCGCGCTGCGCATGCTCATGAACAACCTGGACCCAGCGGTTGCCGAGCGGCCCGAGGACCTCGTCGTCTACGGCGGTGGTGGCAAGGCCGCCCGTAACTGGGCGTGCTATGAGCGGATCGTCGAGACGCTCCGGCGGCTCGAGAACGACGAAACGCTGCTGGTCCAAAGCGGCAAGCCGGTCGGCGTCTTCCGGACGCACGATGAGGCGCCGCGCGTGCTCATCGCCAACGCGAACCTCGTACCGCGATGGGCCACCTGGAGCGAGTTCCGGCGACTCGATGCGCTTGGCCTCACGATGTATGGTCAGATGACGGCCGGCTCGTGGATCTACAT
>JBDTQV010000118.1:0-6943 GCA_039932015.1 Gemmatimonadota bacterium
TCGATGCTCATGGTCACTTCGAGTACAGCTCGACGATGAGCTGCTCCTGGGCGTTGACGGGAATCGCCTCACGCGTGGGGCGCTCGACCAGACGGCCGGAGGCCTTGTCGGTGTCGACGCTGAGCCAGCCGACCGGCGCGCCACGAGCCGCGAACTCCTGCGCGGACCGAACGCTCACCGACTCACGGCTGCTCTCCTGCACCCGGACTTCCTGGCCCGGCTGCACGTGAAACGACGGAATGTCCACGCGGCGGCCGTTGACCTGGATATGCCCGTGGCGAATCAGCTGGCGCCCGGCCTTGCGGCTCGACGCGAAGCCCATCCGGTAAACGACGTTGTCGAGGCGCGTCTCGAGGGCGATGAGCAGGTTGGTGCCCTTGACGCCCGTCTCGAGTGACGCGGTCTCGAACGTGTTGCGGAACTGGCGCTCGGTGAGGCCGTACATGCGCTTCACCTTCTGCTTCTCACGCAGCTGCTTGGCGTACTCCGACGTCTTCCGCGGGCGGCCACCGCCGCCCTGGCCATGCTGGCCCGGCGGATACGGACGGCGCTCGACCGGACACTTCTCGGTGAGGCATTTGGCGCCCTTCAGGAACAGCTTCGTCCCCTCGCGGCGACACTGGCGGCAGCTGGGACCGGTAACTCGTGACATGGACTAAACCCGCCGCTTCTTCGGGGGACGGCACCCGTTGTGGGGAATCGGCGTGACGTCGCGGATCGAGACCACGCGAAGCCCGACCGAGGCAAGCGCCTGAATGGCCGACTCGCGGCCGCTGCCGGGGCCCTGCACGCGCACGTGGACGCGACGAAGGCCGAGATTCATCGCCTCGCGACCGCAATTCTCGGCGGCGACGGTGGCGGCATAGGGGGTGGACTTCTTGGACCCCTTGAAGCCCGCCTTGCCGGCGGTACCCCACGTGAGCACGTTGCCGCGCATATCGGTGATGGTGATCAGGACGTTGTTGAACGTCGCGCTGACGTGCGCGATGCCTTCCGCGTCCACCACCTTCTTCGAGCGCTTGGCGCCGGCCGCCTTGGCGGGAGCTGCAGCAGGAGTCGTCATTTACTTCTTCGTCACTTTCTTCTTGCCGGCAATCGCGCGGCGCGGGCCCTTCTTCGTGCGGGCGTTCGTGTGCGTGCGCTGACCCCGGACCGGCAGCCCGCGGCGGTGGCGAATGCCGCGATAGCTGCCGATGTCCATCAGACGCTTGATGTTCATGGCGACTTCGGTGCGGAGCGAGCCTTCGACCTTCACCGAACGCTCGATCACCTGACGCAACCGCGCGACCTCGGTGTCCGACAGATCGCGGACCCGGGTATCGACGTTGACGCCGGTTTCACTGAGGATGCGCGCGCTGGTGGGACGACCGATGCCGTAGATGTACGTGAGTGCTACTTCGACGCGCTTCTCGCGCGGAAGATCGACTCCTGCAATGCGTGCCATGATCAGCCCTGCCGCTGCTTGTGCTTGGCGTTGCGCTTGCAGATGATCCGGACGACACCCTGCCGCTTGACCACTTTGCAGTGCTCACAGATCGGCTTCACACTCGAACGAACCTTCACGACGTATCTCCTGGGCCAGATTAGGGACTAGCTCAGCAATATAGAACGGGCCCGGAAGTCACGCAAGGCAACGTGCTTGACGCTCGCAGGGGCCCGGATTTCACGCCCTAGTTCGCGGACCTGAGCTCCGTCAAATGCCAGCCGCCCACGCCCCGCCGATAGCCCAGGAGGATGCGCTCGCGGCGGACCTCCTGCGTGCCCGCCGGCCGAAACTGGCGGCGCAGCTCCACATACCCGCGCCCGGCTTCCAGCTCCTTTGCCGCACTGACATTGACGGCGATCTCCGCTGTTCCGGCGAGAAATGAGCGGAGCAGGGCGATCGCCTGCGGGCGTTTGACCGCCGGCACCGGATCGGCGGACGGAAGCTGCAGCAGCAGCTCGCTCGAGCCACCCAGAATCGTGGCGGGATCATGCGCGAGCCACCCCCGCTTCACCGCCTGCGCCGCCAGGTCGAGCGTCGGTTGCTGCGCTGCGCTGGAACTCGCAGCCAACGCGAGCGCGAATATCAGCGCTACGCCGGTGCGCATGCCGCCTCGAGCAGCGCGTCGAGCGCGGCGGAGGGATCTGGTGCGTTCGTCACCGGACGTCCGACCACCAGATGGCTCGCGCCGTCCGCCACCGCGCGTTCGGCGGTGGCCGTGCGCCGCTGATCGCCGGGCGCGTCGCCGGGGCCGCGAATGCCGGGTACGACGATCGCCGCGGCCGGTCCAAGCAGTGCGCGCATGCGCCGGCTCTCGTGCGGCGAGCACACGATGCCCGCCAGTCCGCCTTCGGCGGCCAGCGCGGCGAGCCGCTCGACCTCCGCGTCGACCGAGGCCGGCACGCCGCCGATCGCCCGACCGAACGATTCGGCGTCGTGCGACGTCAGTACCGTGACGCCGACGAGCGCCAGCTCCGTCCCCGCAGCGGCACTGGCCGCTTCCAGCATGGCCAGCCCACCGAGCGTGTGCACCGTCGCCATCGCGACGCCGAGGTCGCGAGCGGAGCTCACGGCGCCGGCGACGGTGTTGGGGATGTCGTGCCACTTGAGATCGAGAAAAACCGAGATGCCGCGCGCTTGCAGCTCGCGAACGAGCCCCGGGCCCTCACGGATCATCAGCACCGACCCGACCTTGGCCCAGCGGACCCGCGGCAATCGGTCGACCAGCGCCAGCGCGTCCGCTCCGCTCGGATGATCGAGTGCGACGATGATCTCAGCCACGATCACGCTCCAGCTCGGCGACGATCCGCTCGGGAAGGCGCGGGTCGGCGAGCGCGGCGGTGCCGATGGCCACGAGCGTGGCGCCGACGCGCAGGTACTGGCGCACATCATCGGCCGTTCGGATTCCGCCGACACCGATAACGGGCAAACCAGTGCGCTCCACCACGCGCGCCGCCGCCAGGATGCCCACCGGAAGCAGGACCGGCCCGCTCACGCCGCCGGGCCCGTGACCGAGCCGCGCCGCACCGCCCGCATGCTCGTGAAGCAGCCCCGGAAGGGTATTCACCACCGACACCCCATCGGCGCCGGCATCGCGCGCCACCAGCGCGGTGGCCGCGATGTCCGGCAGCACCGGCGACAGCTTGACGATGAGTGGGCGCTGAGTGGCCCTGCGGCAGAGCGCGACGACGCGCCGGACGCATTCGGGGTCTGCGCCGAACTCGATACCGCCGGCGTGGGTGTTGGGGCAGGACAGGTTGAGCTCGAACGCCGTGATCACATCGAACGTCGCGAGCCCGGCCACCACCTCGGCGTACTCGTCGGCGGTGAACCCGACGACGTTCACGATGAGCCGAGTCTCGCCAAGCCGTTGTGCGAGCCACGGCAGCTCGTCCTCGCACACGTGCGCCAACCCCGGATTCGCCAGCCCGACGCTGTTCATCATCCCGCCGGCGAATTCGGCCACGCGGGGTGCGCGGTTGCCGGCTCGGGGTTCGAGCGACACCGCCTTGCTGATGATGCCGCCAAGGCGGTCCAGGTCGACGATTCCGTCGAGCTCGCGACCGTACCCGGCGGTGCCCGCAGCAAGGAGAACCGGATTTCGGAACCGGCGCCCAAATACGTCGCGGGCGAGACCCGTCGACATCAGAAGGCGTCGGTGGGGCGGCGGTTCCCGGCGTCGGGGCGCGTAGTGTTCGGACGCGCGCCCGGCTGGACCGGCTGGACCGGCTGGACCGGCTCACTGGCGGTGAGGGCGCGTGCTGCGGCGAATGCGCCCAGTGAATCCTCCAGCGTGCGCAGACCCGGCGGGTCTTCGCCGCGTAGCGCCGCGACGTAGGGGTTCCCCGCGTAGCGCGTTTCGAGCAGTGTGCGCAGCGTATCGCCGCCCGTGCCGGGGCCGAGACGGTGCATCGCAAGCATCGCCTTCGGTGCATACGGCGAATCGGGCCAAGCGGTCACGAGCCGCTGAAGGAGCGTCGTCGCCAGCGCCGGGGCATCGAGCACATCTCGCGCAAGCTCGGCCGCCAGAAACAGCGCGAGATCGCCCTGGGGCGGCTTCAGTTCCGCCGAGTCGGCGGCGGCGCGCACGCGCACGACCGCCGGCAGGATGCGCTCGGCTTCGACACTCACGGTCGGCAGCAGCTTGATCGCTTCGAGCGAATCCACGGCGAGCGCGAGGTCGCCGGCGTCGCGAGACCGGGCCAGCGCCACCTGTATGCGGCGGAGGCGAGCGGTCGCGCCGGCTTCGGTCGCATCGCCGGAGGCGGCCTGAGCCAACCGGGCGTCCGCGCGCGCGGAGTCCACGCCGAACAGGCGCACGCCGTCACCAAGCAGCCATCGCGATCGCATCGCGGGCGTCGCGGCCGGCATCGCAACCAGCCGGTCGACGAAACCGCTCACGGCTACGGGATCCCGCCGCCCGGCAACGGCGAGGAGCGAGTCCCACGGCAGCGTGGTGTCCGCGCGCGCGAGTCCCGAATCGGCGAGCGCGAACGCGTCGGCAAGATGGCCCGCACCGGCCGTTGCCACCATTCGCTCGGCGGCCGCACGCGGATCGTCGCCGAGCGAGTCGATGGCCACCAGTGCCTCGTCGTAGCGGCCCGCGAGCACCAGCGCGTTGGCATATTCGTAGCGTGCCTCCTGGCGCCGCTGCGGGTCATGCGCCCCGACCAGTCTCCCGAACGCGTCGGCCGAGCCGGACATGTTTCCGGCGAGCGCCTGGCATCGCGCCAACTCGAAGAGCCCGGCTTCGATCGCCGCCGAATCAGTCGAGATCGACACCGACTGCTCCAGTGCGGGCACCGCTTCCACGCACTGGCCCATCCGCGCGAGCGCGCGGCCCCGAAGGAGCTGCACCTCCGGCACATAGCCGCTCGCCGGGTGCCGCGCGACGACGGAGTCCGCCTTCACCACGACCTGTCCCCAATAGTCGCGGGCCTCAATCGTGCGCCCGTCGCGCTCAGCACGCTCCGCGGCGCGAGTGAGCCGCTTCGCGTTGTAGACGCCGTTGTAATAGACGCAGCCACTGAGCAGCATGACCGTCGCAAGCAGTGCGCGCTTCACCGCCCTGCCCCCGAGTCGGCGCGGTCATCGGAGCGGCGTTCATACTCGCGAAGGTATGCGACCACCGCGTCGGCCAATGCGGTCGCGAGCGTGCGCTGCGTCGCGGGCTGCGTGAGCATGCGCCCGTCTTCCGGATTTGTGCTGTAGCCGAGTTCGGCGAGAATGGCCGGGCGGCGCGCCGTCGTCAGCACCATGAACCCCGCCTGCTTGACGCCGCGATTCGTTCCGGAATGGACGACATCGAGCTTCTGTTGCACCGTGGCGGCGAGGAGCGCCGACTCACGCAAATGCTCGTTGAGCTGCAGGTCTTTCAGAATGAAATCGAGGCCGGTCGTCGCGCGCTGGTCCACGGCATTTGCCTCGAATCGCACCGCCTCATTCTCCATCCGCGCCACGCGCCGCGCATCCTCCGTTTTCGCTTCCGCCAAAAAGTACGTCTCAAACCCGCGCGCGGTGGTGAATCCGGGCCGCTTGGGAAGCGAGTTGACGTGAATGCTGAGGAAGAGGTCACAGCGCTCACTGCAGTAGCTGCCGCGATCGCCGAGGGCAATCAGCGTGTCCGTCGTGCGGGTCATGCGCACGGTGATCCCGCGCCGCTTCAGCTCATCGCGCACGAGGAGGCCGATCTGGAGCGTCACATCCTTCTCGCGGACCCCGCGCGGGAAAAACATTCCCGGATTCCCCGGATCGACGCCGCCGTGGCCCGGATCGATCGTCACGACGTGACCCGGGCGAATACCGGAGGCGAGGCGACCCGGAGCGGGGCGCTCGTCGTTCGCGGTGATGGTGGCGGCGGGAGCGGGTGCGGCAGGCGGCGCGCCGGCCTCGATCAGGCGCGCGGCGGCGCTGTCGTAGCGATACCGCGCGCTGAAGAGGCGCGGGAGAATTTCAGCAACCACCTGGAGCGGGATGTAGAGGGTATCGTGCGTCAGCGCGGCAGATGCCGCGAGGGGCTGCACCCGATTGCCGGCGACGAAATACGGTGCGCCGAGGAGAAAACGGATGGGTTGCCGAGCGATGCTCACCTCGGCCCACGATCCCGAGATGCGCAGTGTTCCGCCCAGCGCGGCGACGAGGGCGCCACCGGAAACCATCGGGGCGCCGGATGCATCAGCGAGGACCGGCAGATACTGCTCGCCGCGCACTGTGGCAATCGTCACGATCGCTGGCGCGGGAGGCGGCGTCGACGAGCGCGCGGGAGCCGGAGCGGCGGCGTGTGTCGGCGAGAGGAGCGCGAGAAAAAACGCGAGTCGTGCGGTCATGCGCCGCGCCGGTGGTTCGAGACGGCACGCGCCGCCTCACGATCGGCGATGCGGCGCTTGAGGTCCTCGCGCTTGTCGTGCTGTTTCTTGCCGCGGCCCAGTGCGAGTGCGACTTTCGCGCGGCCGCCTCTGAAGTAGAGCTCCAGCGGCACCAGCGTGAGCCCCTGCTGCTCGACCGCGCCGATCATGCGCTCGATCTCCTTGCGGTGCAGCAACAGCTTACGGGTGCGGACCGGATCGTGGTTGTACCGGTTTCCCTGCTCGTAGGGCGTAATGTTCATGCCCTCGAGGAACACTTCGCCATTGCGGAGCCGCGCGTACGCCTCCTTGATCGACGCCTTCCCATTCCGGAGCGACTTGACTTCGGTGCCGGTCAGCACGATGCCCGTCTCCCACGTCTCGAGGACGTGGTAGTCGTGAGTCGCCTTCGGATTCCGGGCGACAGTTGTCTTCAGCTCGATGGCTGGGGGCTCTTTCTCGGACACGGCGGTAGTCTCGCGCAAATGATAGGCCACGCGTCTGGACGGGTCAACGTCTCTGCTTGACGCAAGCATGGGGAGGCGGCTAGAATTGCCGACCCGCCGAAGTGGTGGAACTGGTAGACGCGCTGCGTTCAGGGCGCAGTGGGCGCAAG
>JBDTQV010000119.1:0-6820 GCA_039932015.1 Gemmatimonadota bacterium
CGCTGGCGCTCCTGCTTGCGCGCGAAGCCGAGCAGGTTCTTGACGATGTTCGACGCGCGTTCCGCTTCTTCCCGGATGACGCCCAGGGGCTCGCGCAGGGAGGCGGGAACATCTCGCGATTCGCACAGAAAGTCGGAAAACCCCACCACCGATGCGAGCGGGTTGTTGAGGTCGTGGGCGATACCGGCAATGAGTTGTCCGATGGCCGACATCTTTTCCGACTGAATCAACTGGTCCTGCAGGCGGCGGCGCTCCGTCTGGTCGTCGAACAGCAGCACGGTCGAAGTTGCGTCCGACGCGCGGATGGGCACCGCGCTCACACAGTAGCTGCGCTCGCCGGTCTGCAGGTGAACCTCCATGCCGGGCTCACCCGCGAGCACGCGCCGAAGGTCAGTGGCCCACTCGGGCGGGGCAAACGCCGGCCACGGGCGACCGATGAGCGAGGCGAGCGGGGCGCCAACGAGCTCCGCAAAGGCCCGGTTGGCACGGCGAATGCTCCCGGAGCGGTCCACGATGCACAGGGCAAGGGAGATCGCATCGACGACCTCCTGCCACGAGCGGCGGCCGTCATCGTGCAGGTCGACCAGGCGGGCACTCTCGAGCGCAATGCTTGCCTGGGCTGCGAGTCCCTCGAGCAGCTCCAGAGTGACCCGTTCGGGGATCGCGGCCGGTGACCGGACCGCAACCGCGCCGGTGACCCGGCTCTTGGCGAGCAGGGGCGCCGTCACCCAGTTTCCGCCGACATCAGGCGGAGGCACGTGACCGGCCGCACGCAGCAGCTGCTCGAGTCCGTCGCCTACGACCAGCGGCCCTCGCTGTGCGGCAAATTCCAGCACCGCACGGCGGCTGGGTGCGGTGGCCGGCCATGTGTGCAAGGCGTCATCGTCTCCCGTGTCCTTATTGAAGAGCGCGACCGCGACTTCGGCAGGTGAGAGATTGTCGCGGATGTGACGCACCAACAGGTCGACCACGGACGCGCGGCGAAGGGTTCCCGCGAGCTCGTGCGCGAAACCCGTCAGACGCTCGACGAGCGTCTCGGCGGTTACCGGAGTGGACGCGCTTCGCACGCTACCGCTACGATGGAGCAGATCCATGATACGCGCCAATACCCGAAGCCGGCTTACAGCCGCCGACCTGCAACTGGTGATACTGCTGTTGAGCCGTGGCTCCTCGCGGCAGCGCGCGTCGTGGGAGCGCCGCCTCGTGGCGGAGGGACCGGACGCGCTGCTCGATCGGCCGGAGCTGCTGGAGCGGCTGCTCGCCGTCCGTACCGTGCTCGTACCGTCCGAGGCGCTGTTCATCTATGCGCTGATGCGCCACACCCTCCGCTCCGCCGGCCTCGACGACCGTGAGCTCGCGGACTATCTCGCGTCGCTCGTCATCGAGTTTGGCCGTGGTCACCGCGCGTGGCGCGTCGACTGGAACGATGACGAGCAGCATCGGTATCTCGTGGACATTCTCGCGGATCTGAATGCGAGCGCGGGCGACCGGCGCTTCAAGGTGATGGCGCACCTCGGCAATTACGCGCTCTGGCTGGCGGGGATCTTTCCGGATTATATCGCGGCGAGACGGCTGCGAAAAGGCGGACCGGACCTCGCGTACTACGACGCGCTCGGCCGGCGCGGCTACGGTCTCGCGTCGGATCACGCGCTGGCGGACGAGTATGGGCTGGGCGACGTGTTTCGCGTGGCCGCGGAGCGATTCCCGTCGGTGCGCAGCGTCCTGAACGGTGTCAGCGACCGCGTGTTCTTCCCGCATTACGCGTCCCCCGACCGCGTCCTGCGCGACCTCGGCGCCCACTAGCGGCGCACGCCAATCGCCGCGGCACGGGCCTCCCCGACCAGTGCCGTGAACAGTCCGCGATCGGGCGACGCCGCGTCCGCCGACAGCTCTTCCGGGTGCCACTGCACGGCGACCAGCCACGGGTCTCCGACCGCCGATTCCACCGCTTCGACCAGCCCGTCGTCCGCCCAGGCGCTCGCCACGAGTGCGGGCCCCAGGTTCCGCACACCTTGATGATGGAATGAGTTCACCTCCAGCTCGCCACCGCCGAGCGCGAGCGCCGTACGGCTTTGCGCGAGGATACGCACACGGTGCGTGCGCGCCGAGCGCCGGTCCGCGCCGGCGTGCTGGCCGGACGGGCGACGCTCGGAAGGCAGGTCCTGCCAGAGAGATCCGCCCAGGGCAACGTTGATGAGCTGCAGTCCGCGGCAAATCCCCAGCACCGGCACACCGCGCTCGCGCGCCTCGGCGAAAAGCGCCAGCTCGAACAGGTCGCGCTCGCGGTCGACGGTTCCGAGGCGTGGCGAGGGTTCGTCGCGGTAGAACGACGGGTCAATATCCTCGCCCCCGGTGAGCACGAGGCCGTCCACTCCGTCGAGCGCCGCCGCGGCCCGGGCAGCACCAATGAGCGGCGACAGGATCAGCGGCACGGCTCCGGCGTCGACGATGCTCTGCACGTACGCGGCGTTCACGCCGGTACGCGCCGCACCCTCCCACTCGCGGGTGACGCCGGAGACGCCGATGCGCGGCAGCGTCACGTCTCGATGATGGAGTCGGGAAAAAACGGGCAGCGCGGGTCTTCGATGCGCGCCGGATCGGTCTGGACGCCGATGAGCGGAACCGTACTGCTGCCCATCGTCACGGTGCCGATCCGCGGGGCATTCTCGATGGGCGCGCCTTCGAAGAGGACCACGCCGCGCGCCTTGTCCGACCGGTCTACGACGAGGACCCCGAACCCGATCTTTACGTTGGGCGGCGGGGAACCGTCGACCCCGATCACCCACAGCGAATCGTCGCGCTGGCGTCCGGTCACCGCACGGTAGGCAGGCCCCGCCGCGAGGCGCGCGACGAGCCTCTCCGGCTGATTCAGCGGCGGAGATGACAGCGTCTGACGGGGGACGCCGAATTCGGATATGAGGGTGCTTGGGCCCGCGAGGGCCGCGATTCCGCACGAGGTCCTGGACGGCTTGCGGCCGTCGCACGCGGCGGCAAGCAGGAACATCAGGAGTAGCGGCCGCACGGACATACGCACTCCCGGTCGCGGGGGAAAGAGGGGGCTGACGACGTGTAACATAGCGCGGCGACGTCAGTTTCCGCACCGAAAGTCGCTTGACGCTCGCCCGTGGGCTACCGTAACATTCGCCAGCCTCACGACGCATCATTCCCACTGAAAGGACGCCGGGCGTGTTCGACAGCTTCCGGTCACGGCTCGACCGACTCTTTGCCGAGCAGGGCGGGCGCCCCGACGCACGCGCCTACGCTGCCGGCCTGCGCGATGCCGTCGTCGATGCGCGGGTGGCGGTGGGCACGATGCGCGACGCACTGGCCGCGAGCGAGCGCGAGCTGGACGCCGAGCGGAAGCACCTCGCCGACGCCGAGCGCAGGGGGGCGCTCGCGGCGGAGGTGTCGGACGCGGAGACGGTCTCGGTGGCGGAGCGGTTTGCCGGACGGCATCGCGAGCGGGTGTCGGTGCTCGAGCGCAGGATCGCGGTGCAACGGGACGAGCTGGCGATGGCCGAGCGCGAGACCGCCGAAATGACCGCCCAGTTGCGCGACGCGCAGCAGGGGCGCGTGCCCAATGCGCCGTCAGAGTCGCCGCCCTCGCCGCCGTCCGCCGCCGATTTCGAAAGCGAGCTCCTGGCCGCCCAGGCCGACCGCGCGCTGCATGAGGCCGCCGTCGAGGCTCAGCTCGCGCATCTCAAGAAAAAGCTGGGAAAACAGCCGTAGCCCCCGTGCAGAGCTGTACATCTTGAACACAAGGAAGAGCGCTTGAGCACACCAGAGAGCGGTCCCCTCAACAATCCGATCGCTGATCATCCCGGCCCGGCCGCCGGCGTCCTCGATACCCGCTTCTTCGGGCATCCGCGGGGGCTCTCGACGCTCTTCTTCACCGAGATGTGGGAGCGCTTCAGCTACTACGGGATGCGCGCGATCCTGATCCTGTTCATGACCGCGGCGGTCACGACGGGCGGGCTCGGGTTCCCCACGGAGAAGGCGGGCATCGTCTACGGCACCTACGTGGCGATGGTCTACCTCACCGCGCTGCCGGGCGGGTGGCTGGCCGACCGGTTTCTGGGCCAGCGCAAGGCGGTGTTCTGGGGCGGCGTGGTCATCATGTTCGGCCACATCAGCCTCGCGATTCCGTCGATGCTCAGCTTCTATGTGGGACTCGCGCTCGTCGTTATCGGCACCGGCCTGCTCAAGCCGAACGTCAGCGCAATGGTGGGTGAGCTCTACACGCCGGAAGACCGGCGGCGCGACGCGGGCTTCTCGATCTTCTACGTCGGTATCAATCTCGGAGCCGGCCTCGCGCCGCTGATCTGCGGGTATCTGGCGCAGAGCCCGGCGTTCCGCGCGCGGCTCGAAGGTTGGGGCATTGCCCCGGAGAATGCCTGGCACTGGGGGTTCGGTGCGGCGGCGGTGGGCATGGCGCTCGGCCTCATTCAGTATCGCTGGGGCTGGAAACATCTTGGTAATGCGGGCATGTACCCCGCGGCGGCCGAATCCGCCGAAGCCGCCGCGAAGCAGAAGCGGCAGCTCGTGGTCGGCGTCGGCGCAGTCGTCGGCATCCTCGCGATCACCGCCGTGCTCGGTCTCACCGGTACGGTGCGGATGACGCCTGAGGGGATCGGCATCGCGACTGGGTATCTGCTGCTCGCGACCGTGGTGATTTTCTTCGGCTGGCTCTTCACGAGCGGCAACTGGACCCGAGACGAACGCAAGCGCCTCGTCGTCATTTTTGTGCTCTTCGCCGCCGCCGCCGTGTTCTGGTCGGTGTTCGAGCAGGCGGGCTCGACGCTCAATTTGTTCGCCGAACGCAGCAGCAACAATTCGGTGTTCGGCTATGCGTTTCCCGCGAGCTGGTGGCAGGCGGTGAATTCCGCCTTTCTCATCCTGTTCTCGGCGGTGTTCGCGTGGCTCTGGGTGCGGCTTGGCTCGCGAGATCCATCGAGCCCGGCAAAGTTCTCCCTCGGCCTGTTCTTCGTATCGATCAGCTTTGTCGTGATGATCGGCGCGGCGAATGCGGCCGCCGGCGGGAACCGGGTAAGTCCGCTCTGGCTGCTCGCCGTCTACTTCCTGCAGACGATTGGCGAGTTGTGTCTCAGTCCGGTCGGCCTCAGCGCCATGACGCGTCTCGCACCGTCACGCATCGTCGGGCTGATGATGGGCGTCTGGTTCCTGGCGACGTCGATCGGGAACTACCTTGGCGGCCGCGTGGCGAGCATGTACGAGCGCTTCACGCTGCCGACGCTCTTCGGCGCGGTGGCTGCGTACGCGATGCTGTTCGCGGTGATCCTGGCACTGCTGATCCGTCCCATCAAGCGGATGTTGTCGCGCCAGAGCTGAGGCGGTGGACCCGGGCTCAGTGGCTGGCGGCCTCCGAACGCATGGCGCGCTCGCTCTTGAAGATGCGAAAGAGGTAGACGAGCGACGGAATCAGAATGGCGCCGCCCGCGGCGAGTCCCCATGCGACGAATCGCAACGTGCTCCGCGGTGCGGCCGTGCCAGCAATGGTCAGGTCGGGCGGCACAATGTAAGGGTACTGGGCGACGGCCCAGCCCCAGAGCACCAGTGAGACCAGCCCGGCGGCGGCGACGCGCGCCAGGCGAAACCGCCGCCACCACAGCGCCGCAAACGCGAGCAGCGCGGCGAGCGCCGCGGCGCCGTGGAGGGGAAGCGCCCAGCCTGAGCGTATCAGGCCAGCCGCCATCCGCGGCGCCGCCGGCTGCGCCAGTGTCAGTGCCGTGACGGCGAGCACGAGAGTCGCGCCGCCCGCCGCGGACGCACGGCGCCGGAAGTCATCCTGCAGCGCCGCATCACTCGCCTCGACCGTCAAATACACCGCCGCAAGAAACGCAAACAGCGCCAGAGTCATCAGGCCGACCGCGAGCGCGAACGGGGTCGCCCACGGCGCGAGATAGCTGTCCGCGAAGCCGCCGTGGGGTGGCACCACACGTCCCGTGGCAATTGTGCCGATCACCATTCCCAGCAGCACTGGCGTGATCACACTGGCACCGGCGAAGATGCGGCCCCAGCGCCGCTGCACCGTGTCGCGCCGGCTGTCGTAGCTTCGGAAAATGAACGCCGATCCGCGCAGCACGATGCCGATCAGCAACACCACGATCGGGATGTGCAGCACGGTCGTGAGGCGTGCAAAGGCCGGAGGAAAGCACGTGAACATCAGCACGACCGCCAGAATCAGCCAGACGTGATTGGCTTCCCAGACCGGACCGATCGCGTCGCCGATCAGGGTGCGCTGGCGGTCGCGGCGCGGGCCCGACGCGAAGAGATCCCATACGCCGCCGCCATAATCCGCGCCGCCGAGGAGGACGTAGGCGTTGAGGGCGACGACCAAGAGCCCCGCGATGATGTTGGGAAGCGTGAGGTCAGGCATTCGCCACCCCGGCTCCGCTAGGCGCCCGGATGATCTGCCGATAAAGCAGCCACGTGACGGCGGCGGCGAGGGCGCAGTAAAGGAGCGTGAAGAGGAGAAATGGCACGACCAGCCCGGGCATTGGCGTCACCGCGTCCGCGGTCCGGAGCAGCCCGGTCGCAATCCATGGCTGGCGGCCGACTTCCGTCACGACCCACCCGGCTTCGATGGCAAGGAACCCGAGCGGTGCGGACAGTGTGATTGCGCGAAGCAGTGCGCGCTGTGTCGCAAGCCCGCGCCGGCGAACGGCCGAAATCCCGACCCACAGCGATATCAGCGCGAGATAGCTGCCGATCGCCACCATGATCTGAAACGCGGTGTGGACGATCGCGACCGGCGGCCAGTCCGCGCGGGGCACGCGGTCCAGGCCAGGCACTTCGGCGT
>JBDTQV010000120.1:0-6808 GCA_039932015.1 Gemmatimonadota bacterium
GGCGCGCACGGTGACGGTGAGATATTCGTCGCGGGGGAGCCAGATGTCGCCGCGCGGCGAGAGCGAGGTCGAATCGATCCACACGCCCGCGGTGGTGGCGGGCGCGCGGACGGTCCGGCGCGCGGTGTAGGCGAGCCGGGCCGTATCGCGCGGAGTCGTGGCCGCGAGATCGAACCGCATCAGGCTGTCGCGCGGGAAGGCGATCCAGGCGAGCCAGGCGCCGTTGGGCCACACCCGTACGGGTGCGCCGTTTATCAAAAGCGTCGCATCGCCGGCACCCACCGTGCCGAACATGAAGCTCGAGTCGCGGACGTCCACGACTTCGCCCTGCCCGGGGTAAGTCACACGAATGGCGAGTGGTCCGCGCACTTCGGGAACGTCCGGCAGGTGCGAAGCGGGCGCGGCGCCCGGTGTTACGGGCGTGGGTCCGGCGGTCGGAGCGGGCTGTCGGGAGCAGGCGAGCGCGAGCGCGAGGACCGCCGGAACGGCGAGTCGGCCGGGTCTCATTAGTGCAAGGTACACACTGATCGGAACTTACGACAAGTCAAGCGGTTGACGGTCTCGCACCGGAAACCTAGATTCTCGGGCACTCCCGCTGCCGATACCGCTGCTGGCCTGCAGACATGAGCGACGCGCCATGAGCACTGTGTGACGAACGGACCAGTGCAGGTGACTGTGTTCGGCAAAACCGATCTCGGCCGTACGCGGGACCACAACGAGGATACGTTCCTCGTCGCAGACCTCACGACCGGTCACGCGAGCCTCCAACCGGAGGTGCGCGACCATGTGATCGGTCAGCGCGGCTCACTGTTCATGGTGGCGGACGGAATGGGTGGCGCCGCTGCGGGTGAAGTCGCGAGCGCCATGGCGAGCGAAGCGATCTTCCGCCACCTGTCGGACGTGTGGCGGAACGATCCGAACAGTTCGGGCGAACAATTCGCCTTCAGAATGAAGGAAGCGGTCGAGCTCGCCAACGACGAGCTGTACGCCTATGCCCGCGCGCATCCGGAAGTGCGCGGCATGGGCACGACCGTGACGCTTGCGGGCGTGCGAGACTCCGATCTCTACCTCGCGCAGATCGGCGACAGTCGCGGCTATCTGATTCGTGGCGGCGCGGCGAGCCAGCTCACGCGCGACCAGTCGCTCACGCAGCGGCTGGTGGACGCCGGCGAGCTCACCGAGGAAGAGGCCGAACACAGCGAGCGCCGCAACATCATCCTGCAGGCGCTCGGCCCGGATGCGAAAGTGAAGGTGGACCTGAGCCACCAGTCGATCCGCCGCGGCGACGTGCTGGTGATCTGCTCGGACGGATTGTCGGGCCTGGTGAAGCGCGAGGAGATCGGCGAGGCAGTGGTAAAGCACCGAGATCTCGGGACGCTCTGCAGTGCGCTCATCGACATGGCGAACGAGCGGGGCGGGCCGGACAACATCACGGTAGTAGCGGCCCGGTTTAGCGGCACCGGTCTGGTCGATCCGGATGACACCGCCGAAGTCGGCTACCGCAATTTCAACGTGCCGGGCGATGTCGACACGCCGGACCCGCTGCCGGTCCCCCGCCCCGCTCCAATCGCCGAACACACTGCTCAGAATTCGGGTGGCGGACTGCAGCCGAGGGTGATCATCTACACCGTCGCCTTCATCATCGTCGCCGCTCTCGTCATGACGCTGCTGCTGTGAGCGGCACCGCATGAGCCTCCGCTTCGACATCACGTCAGGCGCTCGCGCGGGCCAGTCGGTCGCGCTCGACAAGACGTACTCCACCATCGGCCGGATCCCCAACGCAGACCTTCGCTTCGATTACGATCGTGACCCCGCGGTCGTCGCGCGGCACGCCGCCGTTGTGTGCCGCGATCATCAGTACTATTTGCGCGACCTGGGCACCACGACCGGCACTTTCGTGAACGGCGAGCGCGTCGTCGGCGACTGGCTGCTCTCGACCGGAGACGTGGTCGAGTTTGGTGCCGGCGGGCCGCGCGCAACGGTGGCGGTGAGCACGCCGATTCCGAAGGAACGCCGGGCGGCCGAGCGGATGGGGGAACCTGACGCGGCGCAGGTGACGGCGTCGCTGGTCGCGGCGGCACCAGCGTACCTCTCGCGGCCGCGGCCGTCGGGCGGGCTGACCGCCGCAGGGGTCGAGCGTGAAGTGCGGCGCCGCACGGCGGCGGTCCGGCGGCGGCTCGCGGGTCTCGCCGTCGTGATGATCGCGGCGGTGGGCGTGATCATCTGGCAGTCGCGAAGCGGACAGCGCCGCGTGAGCGACGAACGCCAGGAGCTGCTCGCACAGGTGGATAGTCTGATGGGCGCGATCCGCGGGATGTCGGTCAGCGTCCGCTCCGTGCGGCTCGCGCTCGACTCGTCGGAAGCGGAAACCGCCCGGCTCAGGCGCGCGATCGGGCGCGTCGATGCGCCGAGCAGTCTCGAGCTGCTCAGGCGGCAGCTTCGGAGCGCGACGGCGCGGCAGCGGCAGATCGCATCGGCGGCGACGCTGGATCTCGCGGCGATCGCCACGTCGAATCGCGCGGCGGTAGCGATCGTGATCGTGCAATTCGCGCGAGGCGCCGGGTTCACCGGCACGGGGTTCGTCGTCCGGAGCGGGCCGACCTCGGCGCTGCTCGTCACCAACCGGCACGTGCTGGCCGGGCGCCGCGGCGCCAAGCCTACCAGGATTTCGGTGGTGTTCGATGGGTCCTCGCAGACGTACAGCGCCGAGCTGCTGAGCACGCACCCGACGGCCGATCTCGCGGTGCTCCGCGTGCACGCCGAAAATCTTCCAACCGTGCAAGGACTTCGCTCCGATTCGGCGGCGGTGAAGGAAGGCGCGCCCGTCGCGATGCTCGGCTTCCCGCTCGGCCTCGACCTGCCGATGGGCGGCGACTGGCGCGACGTCGGCGTATCGGCGACGACGGCGCCGGGCACCGTGTCGCGCGTGCTGCCCAATCTCCTGCAACTCGACGCATACGGCGCGCAGGGCGCGAGTGGCAGCCCGATCTTCGATGCGCGCGGCGACGTGGTGGCGGTGCTCTACGGCGGCGAGCGCGACAGCGCAGGGCATATCGTATACGGTGTGCCGGTGCGGTTCGTGGACGAGCTGTTGCGGGACGCGCCCACCACGCCGTGACCCGCGCGCCCGCCGAAGGGCCGCTCCGCACCCGGCTCGCCTGGATTGCCCTCGTCGCGTTCGCGTCAGGGTTCCCCTACGGATTCATCAACGAAGCACTGCCAATCTATCTGCGCGAGCGCGGGGCCGGGCTCGTGCAGGTGGGACTCGTCGCGGCCATCAGCTTTCCGTGGACGTTCAAGTTCGCGTGGGCGCCGCTGGTGGACCGGCTGGGCACGCGGCGGCAGTGGATCACCGCATGTCTCATCGGACTTGCCGCGCTGACGCTGTTGGTGGCGGCAGCGGACGTGCGCGCGCTCGCGCCGCGCTTCTGGCTGCTCCTCGCGATGATGGCCACGCTCTCGGCGACGCAGGACGTGGCGATCGATGCGTTCACGATCGAGTCGACGAGCGAAGCGGAGCTGGGCGCGGCGAATTCCGTGCGGATCGCGCTGTATCGCGTCGCGATGTTCGTGGCGGGTGGCGCGCTGGTGTGGATCGCGGGGCGGAGCGATTGGGGGACGGCGTTCACTGCTGCGGCGGTAATGGTCGCCGTGCTTGCGGTGGCGACGCTGTTTCTGCCTTCGGCGCGGCGGGCGGCGGGGCTCGATCGCCAGCCGATCTGGGAACCAATCCGGGCGCTGCTCGCGCGACCGGGCATCGGGCTGGTGATCGCGTTCGCGCTGGTGTTCAAGCTCGATGTCGCCGCGCTCGAGCCGATGATGCGGCCGTTCTGGGTGGACCGCGGCCTGACGCTCGAGCAGATCGGCGGGCCGCTCACGCTCGCGCGCATCGTCGCAACGGTCTCCGGCGCGGTGCTCGGCGGCGTGCTGACGACGCGCTGGGGGATCCGGCGGGCGCTGTGGACGCTCGGTGGCGTGCAGGCGTTGTCGAGCCTGGGGTACTGGGCGGCGGCAACGTTCTCGGTAGCGGTCGGTGCGGTGTTCGCGGCCGCCGTGTTCGAGAACTTCGCCGCGGGGCTCGCGACGTCGGCGTATCTGGCGTATCTGATGTCGCTCTGTGAACGGCGGTTTGCGGCGACGCAGTTTGCGTTGCTCTCGGCGCTGCTGGCCGTGACGCGGAGTGGGGCTGGCGCGGTGTCTGGAGGACTGACGGAATGGATTGGGTATTCGCACTACTTTCTGCTGACGTTTGTGGTGGGGTTGCCGGCGTTTGCGTTGATCCCGATGCTGCGAAGGGTGGGGAGGGCGCCGGAATAACTGTTGGGGTGGGTGAGGATTTCTATTGGGTTTTTACCGCAGAGACGCGGAGGGGCTTGGCGGGCGGTGGGGATGGGATTGTCGGGTGGGATGGGTGATCATTTTTTTGGGGGCTGCGGGTGGGGCCCCCTTTGGGGGCTCGCGCCTCGCAATGACGTGGGGGGCCCGCGCCTCGGGGCGACGTGGGGGGCCGGGTCGGAGCTACCGCAACGCCGCGGCGAGCCAGCGACCGACCGCCTCCTGCATCAGCCGCTGGCGGTGCCAGGCGACCAGGACCGGGGCGGTGCCGGGCAGCTCCGCCATCAGCCGTGGGTGTCCAAAGAGTATGATCAGCGCGGCATCCGCGGCTGAGTCATGGAGGCGCGTGATTGCTGCGGGGCTGAGGCCGGCGCGGCCTTTCCAGGCGCGGGGCTCGGCGTAGACGATGACGACGCGGGAGCCGCCGGGGGCGAGGTCTACGCCGGCAGCGGCGAGTGATTTGGGCAGCCAGTCGGATGGGCTTGGGGCATAGGGGCCGCCGAGGTCGTCATCGATGGTGATCAGCTCGATGGGGGCGGTAAGGAGCGGAAGTTCTGCTCGGTATAGGCCGCGATCGAGCAAGCGGTCAGCGATGGGCTCGGCGGCGCCGGCGGGTGGGGCGCTCGCGGGTGCCGGACGCGAGACGTGGGCGAGTGCGCGTTCATAGCGGGCGAGTGCATCCGCGGCGCGCTCGCGCGGAATGATGCCCGCGTCCCTGGCACGGTTGAGCGCCTCGACCACCGCCCGGACGTCGTGCGGGTAGAGCAGAACGTCGATTCCTGCCGCGATCGCGTCGACCACACCTTCCGCCTCGCTTTTTCCCACCGTCGCTCCATCCATGATCAGCGCGTCGGTTACGATCAAGCCATTGAAGCCGCGCACCTGGCGCAAATGGTCGAGAATGGGGCGGCTGCGGGTAGCGGGGGTGCCGGTGGGGTCGAGTGCTGGAAACGCCACATGTGCCGTCATCAGCGCGGCCACGCCGGCGTCGATGGCCGCGGCGAATGGCACGGCGTCGGTTGCCTCGAGCGTTGCCGCGGATTCGTTCACTTCGGGCAAGCCGGCGTGCGAATCGGTGCGCGTCCTGCCGTGCCCCGGATAATGCTTCGCGCACGCGAGTGCGCCGGTCGCCTCGCAGGCCTGCACCCAGACACGCACCGCGTCGGCTACGCGCTGCGGATCCGAGCCGAACGAGCGCGACTGCACGATGGGATTCAGCCGCTCGATGTCGAGATCGGCGTCGGGTGCGAAGATCCAGTTGATTCCGAGGGAGCGGGCTTCGCGGGCGGTGGTGGCGGCTGCGGTGGCGATTGCGTCGAGATCGTTGAGCGAGCCGAGCGCGCCGGGGGGGGGGAACTCGGTGAGGCCGTCGAACTGCTGCCCTGCCCCGCGCTCGAGATCGCTGCCGATCAGCAGCGGCCGGCCGGCGCGCGCGACGAGATCGGTCGTGAGCGCACGCACCGCATCCGTCCGCCCGCCGAAGATGATGAACCCGCCGACGCCCAGCTCGAGTGCCTCGTCGATGCGTGCCGCCTCGTGTTCGAAACCGCCATCGGCGGCGCGGAGCGCCGGCATGACCAGCCGTGCGAGCGTCACGCGCTCATCACTCGGGCGTCACGGCGCCAAGCACCCGGGGGCGCGCGGCACCGGTCGCGGCCGGGAGGTTTCCGGGCTGGCCGTGCAACGTCAGGTAGCCGAGGAGCGCAAACGCGACCGCCTCCTTGGCATCACCATTGAAGAACAGCTCGTCGAACATTCTCAGCTTCGGCGCCGCCTTCGTCGCGGCGAGGTGCCGCTCGAGCGAGGCCATGAGGCCCGGATGGTGGCATCCGCCGCCTGAGGCGACCACCTCGATCGCGGTCGGGGCCCAGCGGGCGAGTGCGGCCGCGATCGACCGCGCCGTGAGCTCGACCGCCGTCGCGACGCCATCGGTGCCAGGCACGCGGTGGTTGATGTCGCGCGCATAGAGGTCGCCGAACCGTTCGCGGCCGGTGCTCTTGGGCGGCTCCTCGGAGAAGAATGGATCGTCGAGCAGCGCGGACAGTACCGCTTCGTCAGGAGTGCCCGCGGCAGCGAGTGCACCGTCCCGATCATAGGTGCGGCGGCCGTCCACCAGATGCGCCACGCGGTCGATCACGGCCATCCCGGGCCCCGTATCGAACGCGAACGCGCCTTCCTCCTGCGCGCGGTGTCGCACATACGTGAGATTGGCCATCCCGCCGATGTTGAGCAGTACGCGCGGCGTCTCCGCGCCGAAGAGCAGCACGTCGGCCATCGGCACGAGCGGCGCGCCCTGGCCTCCTGCCGCCACGTCGCGCGCGCGAAAGCTCGATACGACGCGCACGCCAAACCGCTCGGCCAGCACGGCCGGCTCGCCGAGCTGCCAGCTGACGGCCGGCGGCTCATGCCAGATCGTCTGCCCGGGAAACGCGATGAAGGTGAGATCCGACGCGAGGACGTGCGCGCTGTCGAG
>JBDTQV010000121.1:0-6780 GCA_039932015.1 Gemmatimonadota bacterium
ACGTTGCCGGCGAGCGTCAGGCTCCATCCGTCGCCCACCTGCATGGTGAGCTGGGCATGCGCGGCGGGCGCGGCCACTGCGAGCGCCGCGACGACTCCGCCGGCGCGCGCAAGGCGCATCAGCGACGCGGCTCCGCCAACAGTCGCTCGATCGTCGCGCGGAACGCCGCGACCTGCCGCGCGTGCGCCGCTCCGGTTGCGGGTCCCACGAACCCCGCATGCACCAGGCGCACGCGTCCGTCCCGGCCAAGGAACACCGTTGTCGGAAACGCCGAGAACCCGCGGAGCTGCGGCAATGTCGCCGCGGCGGCCTGCGCGTCACTCGTGCCGGCGAGGAGGAGTGGATACTGGAGGTTGAACTTGGCGCGGAAGCGGCGCACCAACACCGCATCGGTGGCGGTGTCTCCGGTGACTTCGTACGCGAGCCCGACGATTTCGAGACCGCGCGCGTGGTAGCGCCGGTAGAGATCGAGCAGCACCGGTGCCGCCTCGTGGCAGGTCGGGCACCAGGTGCCGAAGATGTCGATGAGCACGACCTTGCCGGCGAAACGGGAATCGGTGTTGGACACCATTCGGCCGTCGAGATCGGGAAACGCAAACCGGAACGGTGCCGATGTGTCCGCGCCGGTCATCGCGGTGGGTGGAGTCAGGTGCGGGCGGCCGGTAGAGCGTACCGCTGTCCACGGAGTCTGGCTTCTGAGCCCCGCGTGGAACACACCTCGCAGCGTGTCGCCATCGAGTGTGCCGGTGAGCAGATACACGAACGAGCCGTCGAAATGCGCGATCGCGAAACTGTCGCCCTGCATGCCGCCCCAGAAGGTGCCGTAATCTCCGGTGTTCGAAATGACCGCGCCGGTCATTCCGTTCCGGCCGTTCGCGAAGGAAAACACCCGCGGGCTCTTGCGCCCCTCGGTCACGTACGTCGCGTCCCAGTGGCCGAGCAACGCGGCGGGTGCTTTCGCCATTTCCCAGCGCCCGCGGGACGCGCGGAATGGGATCGTGCGCGGACCACGATTGCCGACGTTGTGATAGATGCCGATGAGCGAGTCGCCATGGATTGCGGCCCGGATGGTCGCGTCGTAATCGGAGATGTCCAGCACGAGGCTGTCCGCGGTGTAGCGGACTCCGGTGATGCGGGTGCAAGCCGTTCCGTTGCAGAATCGTGCGTCAGGCGACTTCACGCCCGCCCCGATCACGAGCTGAAATCGCAACTCGCCACCCGCGAGATCGAGCACGGCGCGCCAGGATCCGGTGGGCGCAACGGCGATGTTGGCGGCGAGCAGCAACATTCCGAGCATCAGTGGCTTTTGTACCTCTCGCCGGCGCGGACTGCACCGGTGAGTGAGTTGCCGCGCCACGGTGCGGGGCAGGGATACGCGGCGTTGTAGGCGCAAAACGGATTGCGTGCGCGATTGAAGTCGAGGCGCCAGCGGCCGCCCGGCAGGGGGTCGAGCGTCACGAACCGGCCGGCTGGATAGCTGCCCGAGCCGGTCGATGCGTCGCGGAAATAAATCTGCAGCGTGGTCTCGTCGGGGCTTGGATCCGGCAGGCGCAGCACCCGGAGCCGCGTCTTCGTGCCGATCCCGACCTCGACGGTGCCAGCGTCCGTTCCGGTGACTTCCGTTCCGTCGGCGAGGAGGACCCGGTGGCCTTCCGCGCGCGCGGACGCGCCCGAGGGCGGAGCGAGTGACACCGCGAATACGAGCCGGGGATCGTAGTCGTAATACGCTGGCGCCGTTCCCGCCGCGACCGCACCGTATACGAGCGCGCGGGCGCGACCGCGGTCGCCGTTGACGACCACGCGGTACTTGCCCAGCGCAAACGGACGCCCGAGAGGGACTCGCTGCGCGGGTCCGTTCCCCTCGATCCACACGACTCCTGCCCGCTCCACGAGTCGGCGCGGCGGGCCGTCGATTGGCAGCGACGAGCCGGTGGCATCGATCGCCACCACGGCAATTGCGGCGTTGGGGGAGAGGGGCGAGCGTGCGAGCCACTCGGCGAAGACTGCACGCTCGCCTGCGAGATCACTCGGTACCTGGGCACCGGCGTCGGGCGCGAACGCGGCAGCTGCCATTGCGCCGGATGCGAGCGTCGCGCGGAGGAACCATGGTGCTGCCATCACTCGCCTCCGCACGCCATCAGGATGCCGGGAGCGGCGCAACCAGAATGATCGCGGTGGTCGGCTGCGCGGAGCCGCCTGCCGGCTCCTCCGTCACCGCCGCGGCGCTGATCGTGCCGCCCGGCGGCAGGGCAATGTCGGCGATGAGCGCTTCGCCCGCAGCCCCCGCATTGAACGTGACCGACGGAACCGGCTTGCCATCGCGGATGAACCAGAGCTGGTACGCTCGGCCGGCCGGCGCGCTCTGCAGGCGGAATGCGTGCAATACAGCTCGTCCGCGAGCGCGACTCACGAACAGCTGCACCCCAGGAACGGGATTTCCCGAAGCGGTGAGCTGGTAGACGGCAATGCCCGGCTCGAGCAGCGACGCCAGCATCGAGTCCCGGGCCTCGAGCGCGGTCGTTTGCGCCGCGAGGGCCGAGTCGCGCCCGAGCAACGTGCGGCGCAACTGCTGCCGATCGCCGCGAAGGTTGAGGACGAGGAGCAGACTCGCGGCGAGTGCCGCCCCGAGCAGAGGAAGCGCACCGCGCAGAGGCCGCCGGGGACGTGGCGCGACCGCCGCGCGCCGCGCGGCGAGGTCGTCACCGGCTGGCGGCTGCAGTGACGGCGCCGAGGCGAGCACCCGCGCACGGAGCGCCGCTGACGGTCCAGCCAGAGCCGCCTTCGCGTCCGTGCCGAGCCCGATGAGTGCCACCACCTCGCGGAATTCGGCGAGTTCACGGCGCGCCTCGGGTGAGGTCGCCAGAAACGCTTCGAATTCCTTCACCTCGGCGGGATCGAGCGCACCAAGGGCGTAGGCCGCCGCGAGGTCGATGGGGGCAGATCGGTGCGTGTCGGTCATTCGGCCGCCTCGAGGAAGTAGGGGCGGAGCGAGTCGCGCAATTTCAGCATGCCCAGCCGCACACGCGTCTTTACCGTCCCGAGTGGCTCACGGATCCGCTCGGCGATCTCCGACTGCGACAGTCCTTCGTAGTATGCAAGCTCGATCGCCTGGCGCTGGCTGGGCGGGAGCACCTCAAGTGCGTCGCGCACGCGCTTCTGTCGCTCGCCCAGGTCGACCAGATCGGCCGGGTCGCTATCGGTACGACCCATTCCGGGCGCGTCGTCGCCTCGCGCGACCGCCGCCGGCGCGACGCGGTCCCGGCGCGTCCGCGCGCGCACGGCATCGAGCGCGCGGCTCCGGGCGATCGTGACGAGCCACGCCGCCGCCGAGCCCCGCGTCGGATCAAAACGGGGCGCATCGCGCCACGCCTGGGCGAACGTCTCCGCCACCACTTCTTCCGCGTCGGCATGTTCGGCGACGATCCGGCATGCGACCGCATACACCACCGGCGCGTAGCGATCGTACAGCTGGGCCACGGCGCGCTCCTCGCCGAGGGCGGCGCGCGCCACGACGTCGCCGTCTGCCGATTCTGCGCGCAGGAGGTCAGTCATCGCGCGTTGCCGCGGATGCCGGTTTCGGGAAACGCACCTGCGGGCTCGATCGTCAACGTGTTTGAGTGTACCACGTCGCGTGGAAAGTCCACAAGCGGGGCCACGCGGTGCGATGGCTGCCTGCGCGCGCGCCAGGCGGGTTCTCATCGGATCCTGCGCGCACCCGAGCCGGGGGTGAACAGCAACATGGAGGTGTGTTGCCCATCGTGAATGCGCACGATGTTGACCTCGTCATGGTACCGATCGAACAGGATCTCGTTGCGCAGTTCCGCTCCCGTCAGTCCAGCCGGCAGCGGACCGGTCAGCGTCAGCTCGACGACGTCGGCCACGCGGCGAATGGCGCTGACCCTGAGCGGGACGGTGCCGGATTCGCGGGAGCGAATCGAAATGCCGGCGCACGCATGTGCCGCCCGCTCGGCGTCCGCCCCACCGAGCGTCTTGAAATCGTCGGCGAAAATGCGAACGGTGATGACCGCGAGCTGCCGATCGAGCACGAGCTCCGCCGAGCTCGTATGCATCGGGTGAAAGGCCAGGCCGCCGGCGAACGCAAGCGGCGCCAGTGCGAGTACCAATCCTCGGCCTACCACGGGCGCCGCTCCACCGCCATCGCCGCCGCGACGAGGACGGCGGCTGCCGACACCCCGATCACGCGGAGGCGGTACGCAGCCGGAAGGCGAATGCCGGTCGGCGCACGCGCGATGATCCGATCGAGGCCCGTGAGCAGGAGGGCGCACCCGCCGAGTACCACGATCTGGCCCAGCTCGATGCCGATGTTGAACCCAAGCAGCGGCACGGTGATGTGATCTGCGAACAGGCGCTGCAGATAGTTCGCGAACCCGGCGCCGTGGATCAGTCCGAACGTGCCGGCCAGCAGCGGGCGCAGCCGGGCGTGCCATCGCAACGGGTCGCGTCGGCGCACGATGATATTCTCGAGGCCGGTCACGACGATCGTCACGGGTATGAGAAACTCGATGAGCGGCGTCGGCAGGCGAAGTGCGCCGGTCGCGGCCAGAACCAGCGTGAGCGAGTGGCCGATGGTAAACGCGGTAATGACCCGGAGGCTCTCACGCCAGTCGCTCAGGCGGTAGATCGCCGCCAGGACGACGAGAAACAGAATGTGGTCGGCGGCGTCCAGGTCGACGATGTGATGGAACCCCAGGCCGACGAACGCGATCAGATCCGACACGCCTACCTCCCGGTTCCGAGTTGCATGAGGACCGCGCGCGCTTCGATGGCGTGGGCCGGGTGGAATGACGGGTTGAGCGCGATGGCGTCGCCGAGGTGGCGCCGCGCGGCGGCGGTGTCGCCGAGGGCACGCGCGATCATGCCGGCGTGAAAGAGCAGGAGCGGATCGCGCGTGCCCAGCTGCAACGCGCTCCGATCCGCCGCCGCCGCCTCGTTTGGCCTGCCGGCCTTGTACAGCGCCCACGCGAGCAGGTCGTACCCGTAGACGTCGTGGCGCTCCGCGATTTCGGCCCGCACGCGTGCCAGGACTTCCGGTACCCGCCGATCGTGATCGAGGAGGAAGAGGCTCCAGGCCCGGTGAAACGGACCGGCCTGCCTCCCGACCGCCACCTCCATCGTGCGATAGAAATCCTCTGCGCTCGCCGAATCTCCGGTCGCCGCATACGCCTCCCCGACGGTGCCGAGGGTGATTGGGTCGAGGGTGATCGCCAGTGCGCGTTCGCCGAACGCGATTGCCTCGCGCCACTGCTGCCGGTTCGCGGCGAGGCGGGCCCGTGCGCCGAGCAGCCGATAGTCGTCGGGCTGCACTTCCAGCCCGGCGCTGAATTCGCGCGCAGCCTCGTCGAGGTGCCCGTTGCGCTGCGCGAGATCCCCGACCCGAAGATGGAACCAGGCGATCTGCTCGTGCGGCATCGATGTCTGCCGCAGCGCCAGGTCACGGGCATTGACGATCAATGCATGCGCTTCGTCGAGGCGTCCATGCAATTCAGCCCAGCGCGACAGGCGAGGCGCCACGCCAAGGTTCGTACGCTCGTGCTCGAGGCCGCGGAACAGCGTGTCCGCCTCGGCGTAGTGACCCAGCTCCATCTCGATCTCAGCCACCTGCGCCCGATATCCGACGCGAAGCGGATCGGACGCGAGCAGGGATCGGGCAACGATCAGCGCTTCGGCGAACCGGTGCTGCGCCAGCAACGCGGATGCGAGCGCCATCGGCGCCTTGCCGTTGTGCGCCGTCCTGAGCGCGAGCGACGACCGCGCCGCGTCTTCCGCGCGGAGGACATCATCATTGCTGCCAGTGGCACGCGCGCGCTGGAGGTACAGGCCGGCCAGTTGCGTGCGGTCACCGGCGCTCTCGACATCGCGAGCGGCACGCGCCGCGTAGAACGCGATGTCGGCGTCGCGAACACGCGCTTCGGTGGCGCTGGCCATCGCCGCGTCTCGCACGCGGGCACCGCGCGCCGACGCCGTGATGCCGACCGAGAGGGCCACCGCGCCGAGCCCCGCGAGAACGCCGAACATTGAGTTGCGCTTCATGAAAACTCCCAGCAGCGTCCGGCAACTGCACCGGACACCGTGGTTGGGGTTCAGTTACGGGGAGCGACGTACGGAAAGGTTGTGAGGAACGGCGAATCGCTCGCCACGTTGTCGGTCGTGAGTCCCGGCGACGTGTTGCTCGGGTCGAGCAGCGCGCCGAACGTCGCCGCGAGCCCGGCATCGACCACGTCGTCGCTGAGCTTGCGGCCGCCGTACCCGTTCGCGAGCGCCCAGGAGAGCCAGCCCGCAGTGGCGGGGGCCTTGTCCGTCTGCACGATGAGCATGTCGGGCAGCAGCACGCTGGCGAGCGTGTTCTGAACGGTTGCGTTCCGGCCGGCGACGGTCGCGACGAAGTTCTTCACTTCGCTCGTGAGCAGTGCCACGTCGCGGTCGGGGCCGATCGTGCCGTGGAGCGGGTGGTTCCGCTTCGCCAGAAATACTTCACTGACGAGCGGATTGCCCAGCCGCTGCACCTGGTTGTACATGCGGTTCGCCGAGGTGCCGGTCGAATCGTTGTTGCAGCCGGCCGCCGCGACGGCAACCGCGAGGGGCAATGTCAGCGCGCGAAGGTGCGCCAACGGGGATGGTACGTGCATGGAGTGCTCCAGGTCCCGCAGGACCGGTTGATGGTTAGCGGCTGATGGTGCCCCAGATGCCAATCTTCTTGCCACCCGTGACGAGATCGGCGACGGGCAACTCGATGACGAGCGCGAGTCCGTTGAAACCGGC
>JBDTQV010000122.1:0-6731 GCA_039932015.1 Gemmatimonadota bacterium
GCGGCACCCTTCTGCTCGGCCTTCGGCTGGTCCGGCATGAGCGATGGCAGCGCCGCTCGGAAGCTCTTCCCCGCGTCCGCCAGCGCGACCCGGTCCTGCGGACGCCGCGGGCCCGCGATGCTCGGCTGCACGGTCGAAAGGTCGAGCTCGAGCGTGCTGGAGAAGACCGGATCCGGAGAATCGGCGGTGTGAAAGAGTCCCTGCTCCTTCATGTACGCCTCGACCAGCGCCACGCGCTCTTCCGAGCGCCCGGTGAATCGGAGATAGCGGATCGTGACATCGTCCACTGGAAAGATCGCGCAGGTGGCACCGTATTCGGGCGACATATTGCCGATCGTCGCGCGATCCGCCAGCGCAAGGCTCGCGAGTCCCGGCCCGTAGAACTCGACGAACTTGCCGACGACGCGGTGCTTCCGGAGCATCTCCGTCACCGTGAGCACGAGATCGGTGGCCGTCGTTCCCTCCGGTAGTGCGCCGGAGAGCCGGAAGCCCACCACTTGCGGGATCAGCATCGACACGGGCTGGCCCAGCATCGCCGCTTCCGCCTCGATGCCGCCGACCCCCCATCCCAGGACGCCGAGGCCGTTCACCATCGGCGTGTGCGAATCGGTGCCGACGACCGTATCGGGATACGCCTGCACCGGGCCGGTCACGGCCGGATTCTCGTCGGATGTGAACACGACCCGTGCGAGGTATTCGAGATTGACCTGGTGGACGATGCCGGTGTTGGGCGGCACGACACGAAAGTTGTTGAACGCGCGCTGACCCCAGCGCAGAAAGGCGTACCGCTCGCCGTTCCGCGCGTAGTCGAGCTCCTCGTTGACGTGGAACGCTTCGCGTGTGCCGAACGCGTCCACCTGCACCGAGTGGTCGACCACGAGCTCGACCGGCTGCAGGGGATTGATGCGCGCGGGATCGCCGCCCAGCTCGGCCATTGCGTCGCGCATGGCGGCCAGATCGACGACGGCGGGCACACCGGTGAAGTCCTGCAGCAGCACGCGCGCGGGGGTAAACGCGATCTCACGATCCGATGGCTCGCCCGGCGTCCATCGCGCGAGCGCCTCGATGTCGTCGGCCGCGACGGTCACGCCGTCCTCGGTGCGCAACAGGTTCTCCAGCAGAATGCGCAACGAGTACGGCAGGCGCGCTACCGGAAGGCCAGCGGCCTCGAGCGCCTTCAGCCGATAAATCTCGTAATCCCGTCCCTGCACCGTGAGCGTCGCGCGCGCACCAAAGCTATTCACCGTTCCTCCTCCTGTTTACATTCGGACTGCTTCACCCTACCATTGCAATGTATCGCCGCGCGGCAGGCGCGGCTCGTGGGCTCCGTCTGCCAAGGTAATCACATGACATTCGCAGTCTCCGCACCACAGGCCAGTGGTGCGGCCCGGTGTCTCGTCGTGGACGACGAGCCCCTCGTCCGGCGCTCGCTCGTGCGCCTGCTCGAAGCACAGGGATTTGCGTGCACCGAGGCCGGATCCGGCCGGGAAGCGCTCGCGCGTCTCGATCAACTGGGAGAAGTCCCCTTGATCGTGAGCGACATGCGCATGCCGGAGCTCGATGGTCTCGGGCTGCTCGAACAGGTGCGCCGCCGCTTCCCCGACACATCGGTCATCATGTTGAGCGGCATGACCGATACCTCGACCGCGGTCGACTGCCTGCATCAGGGCGCGGCCGATTTCCTCCTCAAACCAGTCTCCCTCGGCGAGCTGCAGGCCCGCGTCACCCGCGCGCTGGAGAAGCGCGCGCTCGTGCTGCAGAACAGGTTCTATCAAGCCAACCTCGAACAGCGGGTGCAGGAACAGGCGCAGCGCATTCAGGAGCTCTTCCTGCAAGGCGTGCAGATGCTGGCGCGCGCACTCGAGGCCAAGGATGCCTACACTCGCGGCCACTCGATTCGCGTGAGCCACTACGCCGTCACCACCGCGGGCCTGCTCGGATTCGCCGGCGAAGCGCTCGACCAGATCCGCCTCGGCGGCGAGCTGCACGACATCGGCAAGATCGGCATGCGTGAGGCCATCCTCCACAAGGAGGGGCGGCTCACCGAAGACGAGTTCTGTCAAATTCGCGAGCACCCGGCGCTGGGCGAGCAGATGCTGTCACCGCTGGCGCGCGAGTCGCCGGCGGTGCTGCGCTGTGTGCGCTCGCACCACGAGCGGCTCGACGGCGCCGGCTTTCCCGACGGCCTTCGCGGCGACGAAGTCCCGATTGAGGCGCGCATCATCGCCGTCGCTGATTCATTCGACGCGATGACCACCAAGCGCCCCTACCGCGCACCCTGGGAGCCGGTAGATGCCGTCGCCGAGCTCCGACGAGTCAAGGGCACGCAGCTCGATCCGATCGTCGTCGAAGCCTTCGCCAGCGTCTACGCCGACTTCTCCGAACTGGTGCCGGTCCACTGACGCGCTCCGCCAGTCGCTCCGACCACCCCGGCCCCTTCCTACAACATTCCGCGTCGCTTCAGCTGGTGGTACTTCTCGACCACCGCCTCGGCCGCTGACCTCGGGGCAACGTCCAGCACGAGCACGCCTTGCCGTCGCATGATTGCCAGCGCCTCTTCCCGTGCGAGCAGCAGCTCTTCCGCCGCGGCGCGCTCGAATGCATCCGCCACGGCGACGGACGCGTGCGTCGCGACTCGCTCGAGCGCCGGATCGCGCAGCACGACGGCAAGCGGAAGGTGGCGCGGCCGGAGCGTCGCCGACTGCGCCACCAGCGCTTCGCTCGCGGTGCGGTCCACGACATCGGTGAACAACACGGTCAGGGCGCGCTTCCGGCTGCGCGCCGCGACGTAGCGAAACGCGCCGGGATAATCGGACTCGACGATGCGTCCTTCAGCGAGGGCGAGCGCATCGAGCACCGATCGCATCGCACGGCGCCCGCGCGCGGGCGCTGTGTACCGCTGCACGGTGTCGGCAAACACGAGAATGCCGACATCGTCGTCGTGCTCGACGGCCGCTGCGGCGAGCCGCAACGCCGCATTCACGGCATATTCGAGTCGGGAGACTCCGTCCGTCTCGGCGGTGAGCAGGCGGCCGGCATCGAGCATGAGCAGCACCTGCTGCCGCCGTTCGTCCTCGTACTGCCGGACGATGGGCTTGCCGCGTCGCGCCGTCGCCTTCCAGTCGATCACGCGTGTGTCGTCGCCCGGGACCCACTCCCGCAAGCTCTCGAATAGCCGTCCGGCGCCCAGTCGCCGGACATTCCTGAGCCCCGCCTCGCGCCGCCGCGCCACCGCTGGCAGTGCGCGGAGCGATTCGCTCGTTACGGCGGGATAGACGATCGCATCCCATGGCAGAGCAATGCGGGATTGGCGCCAGGCCAGTCCCAGCCGGCCCGGCACACGAATCGTCACGGTGCCGCCGGCGGCGCGGCCGCGGCGCAGTGGGCAGACTTCGAGCGACTCGGTCGTCACTTCACCTCGGCGAACCTCGACGTAACGCACCGGAGCCGCATGCGCTCCGAGCACATCGGGCAGGCGCTCGCGAACCGCCATGCACATCGTACGCCGCCCTGCGTGGCGCCAGCGATATGTCACGGGACTGACGCGTCCCGCTCCGAACGCGTGCGGTGCCGCTCGCTCGACCTCGAGCCCCTCCACTCCGGTGGCACCGTGAAGGAGGCGCGCCGCGTCGATCGCAAGCGCGAGAAGCCACGCGGCGTCGAGCGCCAGCAGCAGATCGAGTGCCCCTGGCCACACAAGACCCAGCGGCGCAACCAGCGCCAGCGCGGCTGCGACGCCGATCCATCGCGGCGTCGGCGCCAGTGTCACCGGGGCGTCTCTACCTTCTCGAGCACCGCGCCGAGCGCGGCGTCGGCGCTGACGCCCTCGAGTTCCAGCTCCGGCGCTACGGCCACCCGGTGACGCAGGACGGCCGGGGCGAGCGCCTTCACGTCGTCCGGGATCACGAACGTCCGGCCGTCGATCAGCGCGGCAGCCTGGGCCGCCTTGAGCAGCGCGACGCTTGCGCGCGGCGAGGCGCCGAGCGTGAGCGCGGGCGCCGTCCGGGTCGCGCGCACGACCGACGTGATGTACTGGACGAGCGTCGGTTCGACCCGCACCCGCCGCACCGCCGACCGGACGCGCGCCAGCCCCGCCTGATCCATCACGACCGTTGTGCCGTAGCTTGCGGGCGTATCCGCCTCGAATCCGCCGAGCACACGCGTGAGAATGTCCTGCTCCACCGACTCAGAGGGGTAGTCGAGCACGACCTTCACGAAGAACCGGTCGAGCTCGGCCTCGGGCAGTGGGTACGTTCCTTCGAACTCGATGGGGTTCTGCGTCGCGAACACCGTGAAGCTCTGCGAGAGCGGATGGGAGACGCCGTCCACCGTAACGCTCCGCTCCTGCATCGCCTCGAGGAGGGCCGCCTGGGTCTTGGCCGGTGCACGATTGATCTCATCGCCCAGCACAAGGTCACCGAAGATTGGTCCCGGCCGGAACGTGAACTGTCCCGAGCCGCTGAGCAGATTGATGCCGGTGATGTCTGACGGCATGAGGTCCGGGGTGAACTGGATCCGGCGGAACTCGAGGCCGAGTGCAAGACTGAGCGTCCGGACGAGCAGCGTCTTGGCCGTCCCGGGCACACCTTCGAGCAGCACGTGCCCGCGCGCCAGCAGCGCGGTGAGTGCATCGCGGATCGCGGCATCCTGGCCGAGCACGACCGCGCGCAGCTGTTCGGCGACGGCAGCCACGCTCGCGGCGTGCTCGCGCACCTCGGACTCGGTGATCAGGTCGTCAGATCCTGCCACACTTCCTCCACTGCGTTGGCGGCGCGCAGCACGGCAGCAGCCGGCTGCGGGCCTCTGGTGAGTTCCTGCAACGTGCCCACCGCTGCGCGCGCGCGCGGCGTTCGCACGTTGGCCGCGAGCTCGGCGAGCCAGGGGCCGGCGGGCGCACGCGGCGGCGTGGGGCCCCGTGCCAGCCGGCGCCGCAGTCCCTGGATCTGAAGCTGGATGGCCGCATCGTGACCACCCGCCGCGGCCAGCGCCGTGGCGAGCGCCTTGACGTGCTCGATCGGTGATCGCCGACGGCGCTCGATCACATGCCGCGCCGGGCCAAACCGAATGGCACTGGCGCCCAGCACAATGAGGCCGACCATCGCCAGTTGCCAGAGCGCCCATCCCCATGGCGAGCGCACGCTCCACTCGAGGGCTGCGCCGCCCAGGCTCCCGGATGGTCCGAATCCCTGATGGAACTCGTCGAAGATCACATGCCCATACCGCCCAACGACGAGACCGGCCACGAGCTCGCCCGCACCGGTGTCTCGAAGCGCCCGGTTGCCGAACAGTGCGCCATCCGCGACGAGCGTCGCGCTGCCGCCACTCGCCGCGCTCACGCGGATGATGACCGGTGCGCCGGTGCGCGTCCGCCGGACGACGTCTGTGCGCACGGAGACCAAGGCATCGCGCGCTACGGCGTCGTGGCCGGTATCCGGCAGCGCCGGCGTGAGGACCGCGTGAACCGATGGACTGCGGGCGCCGAGGTCAGGGTCGTCGATGCCGATGGAGTCTCGCGTCACTTTCACATCGTAGCCGAACGATTGCATGAGCGACCCTGCCGACGACCCCGCTAGCAGCACTGCCCCGCCATCGCGCACGTATCGGAGCAGGTGCTGCGCGTCCGACCTGGTGCCCTCGAGCGCCGGCGCAAGCACTGCCAGCACGGCATCGGTGTCCGGGCGCACCGGCAGCTCGGCGAAGCGGCTCCGCGATCGCGTCACCGTCACGCCGAGCCGGAGCAGCGCGTCGGCGAGACCACGTGCGCCCTGCGGCCCGGCGAGAAACGTCGAGCGGCGCGGGTCATCGTCTTCCGGGCGCGCCCGGCGCGCACCGATGACCGACGCACCCAGCGCGATCACCAATAGAGTGCCGACGCCGACAATGAGCTCAGTGCGCGGGCGCATGCCACTCCGCTTCGGCCGCCGCGCGCCACGACCGGTAATCCTCGAGTCCGTACGGCCTGCCGCCAAATGCCACGTTGTACAGCACTCCGACGAGCGAGCGAAGCCGATCGCGTTCGGCCGCGTCCAGGCGAGCCTCGTGCGCGTACTCGTATGGGGTCTTGCTGACCTGATAGCGCACGATCTCCGCCGCGTCGAGGCGTAGCGCCAGCGCGTGAAACGCGAGCTGCAGCGCTTCCGCAAATTTTCCGGTCGCGGCGGCATCATCGGCGGCGCGAAGGTACCAGGCCGGGCTCCGTGGCCGGTCGGGCCCGCGCACCGCGTCCGCCGGAGCGCTCCGCGCGGTTTGCGCGCTCCGGAGCGTCGCCCACGCCCCGTGCAGCAGCAGCCAGGCACCCCAGGCGGCGAGTACGAGCGCGGCGACGCGGAACAGCACTGGATGATTGCCGCGTACGCTCGTCATCAAATCGACCAGCCAGTGCCACCACTCCGCGATACGCCGGAACGGAGTCGGCACATCGACCCACCGGTAGGTTGGCGAGGCAAAGATCGAGTCGAGCACGGCGCGGACGGCGTCCGGCGCGCGCTGCACAGGAGCGGTCAGCGGGGTCAGGCGGCCTGCATCGTGGACGCTAGCACCTCGAGGTCGAAGCCTTCCTTGCGCACGCGGAGGTCGTAATAGGCGACAGTGATGATGCAGTAGAACAGCGGATAGAGCAGCATCTGCACGACGCCGGAGACCGCGGTGATCAACACCACTGCCGTCGTGGGTGCACCTTCGCCGGCAAGCGCTGCAAGCCCGCCGCTCACGATGCCGCCGATCACCACGAT
>JBDTQV010000123.1:0-6694 GCA_039932015.1 Gemmatimonadota bacterium
AGGAATGCGCGCCGCAGTCCTGGTGGCGCTGAAGCACGGGCGACTGACCGCACGGGATCTTTCCGCACGACTCGGGGTTTCGCTCAATGGCATTCGCCATCACCTGAAGGAGCTCGAGTCGGAGGGGTTCGTGGCGTACGAGCGCGTGGCGCGCGGGGTGGGCGCACCGGTCTTCGTATATGTGCTTACGCCGGCCGGAGAAGCGCGGTTTCCTCGCCGCTATAAGGAAGCGCTCGAGCAGCTGCTCGAGTATGTCGAAGCGCGTGACGGCCGAGCCGGCGTGGTGGCCGCGCTGGAGTTGCGCTTCGACGTATTGGCCGAGCGGCTCCGGCCGGAGCTCGAGGGCGCGGAAGCGGTCGAGCGGATGCAGGCGGTGGTCCGGGCGCTCTCCGACGAGGGCTACATGGCGGAAGGCCGCGCAACCTTCTGCTGCGGCACGCTGGTCGAGCACAACTGCGCCATGCGCGAAGTCGCCGAGCGGTTCCCCGAGATCTGCGCCGCAGAGGCGCGATTTCTCGAGTCGATGCTCGGTGGCACTGTCGAGCGCCGAGCCCACATGCTCGGCGGCTGCAATGCATGTGAATACACGGTGCAATTCCCGCAGGAGAATGCATGAGCACGTCCGTCGAATCACTGGTCAATCAGACGTACAAGTACGGTTTCGTCACCGACATCGAAACCGATGAGGCACCGCGCGGGCTGAGCGAGGACACGGTTCGCTTCATCTCGTCGCGCAAGCGCGAGCCGGAGTGGCTGCTCGAGTGGCGGCTCAAGGCGTTCCGCGGCTGGCAGCGGATGTCGGAGCCGCACAGCTGGCCCAACATCACGTACGCGCCGATCGACTACCAGAACATCATCTACTACTCGGCGCCCAAGACGACCAAGCCGCTCGGCAGCCTCGACGAGGTGGATCCGAAGCTGCTCGAGACCTACCAGAAGCTCGGCATTCCGCTGCACGAGCAGAAGGTGCTCGCTGGCGTCGCGGTTGATGCGATCTTCGACTCGGTGTCGGTGGGCACGAGCTACAAGGCCAAGCTGATGGAGCAGGGGATCATCTTCTGCTCGTTCGGTGAAGCGGTGCACGAACATCCCGAGCTGGTGCGGAAGTACCTGGGCTCGGTCGTGCCGGCGAGCGACAACTTTTACGCGGCGCTCAATGCCGCCGTTTTCAGTGACGGCTCCTTCGTGTACATCCCGAAGGGCGTAAAGTGTCCCATGGATCTGTCGACCTACTTTCGCATCAACTCGGCCGATACCGGCCAGTTCGAGCGCACGCTCATCATCGCCGATGAAGGCGCATCGGTGAGCTACCTCGAGGGATGCACCGCCCCCAAGCGGGACACGAACCAGCTGCACGCGGCCGTGGTCGAACTCGTGGCGCTCGATAATGCATCCATCAAGTACTCGACGGTGCAGAACTGGTACGCGGGAGACGAGAACGGCGTGGGCGGGATCTTCAACTTTGTCACCAAGCGCGGGAAGGCGCAGACGAACGCCAAGATCTCGTGGACCCAGGTCGAAACCGGCTCGGCCATCACGTGGAAATACCCGAGCGTGATTCTGCAGGGCGACAATTCCGTGGGCGAGTTCTACTCGGTGGCGGTTGTGAACGGCATGCAGCAGGCCGACACCGGCACCAAGATGATTCACATCGGCAAGAACACGCGGTCGACCATCGTGTCGAAGGGCATTTCCGCCGGGCGGGGCCAGAACAGCTACCGCGGCCTGGTGAAAATCATGCCCAGGGCGGCCGGAGCGCGGAACTACACGCAGTGCGACTCGATGCTGATCGGCAATCGCTGCGGCGCGCACACCTTTCCGTATATCGACGTGCAGAACCCGACCGCCTCGCTCGAGCATGAGGCGAGCACGTCGAAGATCGGTGAGGACCAGCTGTTCTACTGCAAGCAGCGCGGACTCAATACCGAGAACGCGATCTCGATGATCGTGAACGGCTTCTGCAAGGAAGTGTTCAAGGAACTCCCGATGGAGTTCGCGGTGGAAGCGCAGAAGCTGCTGGGCGTGAGCCTCGAAGGCAGCGTCGGATAGACACGCACACGGAGACGAGAGTGCTAGAGATCAGGGGCCTGCGCGCAAACGCCGGCGACAAGGAAATCCTCCGCGGCATCGACCTCACCGTGAACGCGGGCGAGGTGCATGCCGTGATGGGACCCAACGGTTCGGGGAAGAGCACGCTCGCGCAGGTGCTCGCGGGGCATCCCGCCTACGAGGTCACGGGCGGCACGGTCACATACATGGGCCAGGACCTGCTCGACCTCGAGCCCGAAGAGCGCGCGCAGGCCGGGGTCTTTCTCGCGTTCCAGTATCCGGTCGAGATTCCCGGTGTGTCGAACGCCTACTTCCTTCGCGCGGCGTACAACGAGATCCGGAAGGCCAAGGGTCTCGAAGAGGCCGATCCGATGGATTTCCTCGACGTGCTCGAGGAGAAGCTCAAAGTGGTCGAGTGGGGTCCGGAGATCATGAGCCGGGCGGTCAACTCCGGCTTCTCGGGCGGCGAGAAGAAGCGGAACGAAATTCTGCAGATGGCGGTGCTGGAGCCGCTCCTGGCCGTGCTCGACGAGACCGACTCGGGCCTCGACATCGATGCGCTCCGCATCGTTGCGGGCGGCGTCAATCGTCTGCGCCGGCCGGATAACGCGGCCATCGTGGTCACGCACTATCAGCGCCTCCTGAACTACATCGTGCCGGATTACGTGCACGTGCTCTCCGGCGGGCGTATCGTCAAGTCCGGCGGCAAGGAGCTTGCGCTCGAGCTCGAGGCGCGCGGCTACGACTGGATCGAAGACCTGGCGGGGGTGGCGTGACCCAGGCGTATCTCGGCCAGTTCGAGACGTTCGCCGCCGACGGCGGCTCCGTTCCCGAGTGGCTGCAGCCGGTGCGCCGCGGCGCCATTGACCGGTTTGCGCAGGTTGGATTTCCCAGCCCGCGTGATGAGGAGTGGCGCTTCACGCCGGTGAACGCGATCGCGCAGGCGGAGTTCGTGCCCCCCGCGTCGACGGCGCGCATCACGCGCGAAGATCTGGCGCCGTTCATCTTTGGGCACCCGGCCTGGCCGCTCCTCGTCATCGTGGACGGCCGGCTCGACCAATCGCTTTCCGTCCTGCCCGCTCTGCAGGGAGGTGCACGCGTCACCAGCCTGAGCCAGGCGATGGCGGCCCCGGACGAGACGATCGCCCGCCACCTGGGCCATCATGCGCCGGTCGGTGAGAGCCCGTTCACGGCGCTCAACACGGCCTTCATCCGCGAAGGCGCGTACGTACATGTGCCCGCCGGCGTCGAGCTCGCCGATCCTGTGCACGTCCTGTTCGTCGCCACCGGCGAGACCGAAGGAACGGTCACGCACCCGCGCAATCTCATCGTGCTCGAGCGGGCCGCGCGCGCATCGGTGATCGAGAGTTATGTCACGCTCAGCCCGGGTCGCCGCTACTTCACCAATGCCGTCACCGAGGTCGTTTCGGGAGAGGGTGCGTGGACCGAGCACACCCGCATCCAGCGCGAGAGCGAAGGCGCATACCATGTGGGTCTCACGCATGTCGAGCAGGCGGCCAACAGCCACTACCGCTCGTTTACGCTCGCAATGGGCGGCGCGATCTCACGGCACAACCTGCACGTCCGCCTGAACGCGCCGAACATCGAGACACTGATGTACGGCCTCTACCTCACGCGCGGCGAGCAGGTGGTGGACAACCACACCGCCATTTATCACGACAATCCCAACTGCAACAGCTGGGAGGTCTACAAGGGCGTGCTTGATGACCGGTCCCGCGCCGTATTCAACGGCAAGGTGTTCGTGCGGCCGGAGGCGCAGAAGACGGACGCCAAGCAGACCAACCGCAATCTCCTGCTGAGCGACGGCGCACGGGTCGATACCAAGCCGCAGCTCGAGATTTTCGCCGACGACGTGAAGTGCACGCATGGCGCCACGGTCGGCCGGCTGGACGATGTCGCGCTCTTCTATCTCCGAAGCCGGGGCATCAATGCGACGATGGCGCAGCGACTGCTGACGTATGCGTTTGCTGCCGAAGTGGTCGAGGAAGTGGCACTCGAGCCGGTCCGCACCGAGCTGGAGCGGCTGGTGCGCGAGCGGCTGGCCGGCTGACCGGGATGACCACTGCCGCGCATACGCTGCAGGCAATGCCGCCGCTGAGGGCGCTTGACCTCACAGCCGTGCGTGCAGATTTCCCGCTGCTTGCCGATCGCGCCGGCGGCCGGGCGCTCGTCTATCTCGACAACGCCGCCACCAGCCAGAAGCCGCGCGTGGTCATCGACGCGGTGCGCACCTTTTACGAGCATGGAAACGCGAACGTGCACCGCGGCGTGTACCGGCTGAGCGAGTCGGCCAGCGCGGCGTACGAGCATACGCGCGTCCAGATCGCATCGTTCATCGGTGCCCGCACGGCGCGCGAGGTCGTCTTTACCCGCGGCACCACCGAGGCGATCAATCTCGTCGCGCAGAGCTACGCCCGCCCGCGCCTCGCGCCCGGCGACGAGATTCTCATCACCGCCATGGAACACCACTCCAACATCGTGCCGTGGCAGCTCGTGTGCGGCCAGACGGGCGCGGTGTTGCGCGTGGCTCCGGTGACCGACGCCGGCGAGCTCGACGTCGCCGGATTCGAAGCGCTCCTGGGAGAGCGGACGCGCCTCGTCGCGCTCACGCAGGTGTCCAACGCCCTGGGCACGATCAATCCGGTGACGGCGCTGGTGGCAGCTGCACACGCGCGCGGCGTGCCGGTGCTGGTTGACGCTGCCCAGTCGGCGCCGCACCTGCCCCTCGATGTGCAGGCGCTCGGCTGCGATTTCCTCGCCTGCTCGTCCCACAAGATGTTCGGACCCACCGGCGTGGGCATTCTGTACGGCCGCGAGGCGCTGCTCGATGCGATGCCGCCCTGGCAGGGCGGCGGCGACATGATCGACACGGTGACGTTTGAGGAGTCGACATGGGCCGACCTGCCGGCCAAGTTCGAAGCCGGAACGCCCAACATCTCGGGGGTGATCGGCCTTGGCGCGGCGGTGCACTATCTCGAGTCGCTCGATCGCGGGGCGCTGGCGGCGCACGAAGATGCCCTGCTCAAGCACGCCACCGACCTCGTATCTCGCATAGCCGGCGTGCGCATCGTGGGCACCGCGCCCGAGAAGATTGCCGTCGTGTCGTTCGTGGCCGACTGGGCGCATCCGCACGACCTCGCCACTGTGCTCGATGACGGTGGGATCTGCGTCCGCGCCGGCCACCATTGCGCGCAGCCGCTGATGCGGCGCCTCGGCGTGCCGGCCACCACTCGTGCGTCGTTTGCGTTCTACAACACGCTGGACGAGGTGGACGCGCTGGCCGACGCGCTCGCCAGCGCGCATCGGATGCTCGCGTGATGAGCAGCGAGCTGAGCGAGCTGTATCAGAGCGTGATCCTCGATCACAACCGGGCGCCGCGCAACTATCGCCGGATCGACGACGCCAGCGGCAGCGCGCGAGGTCGCAACCCGAGCTGCGGTGACGAAGTCGTGGTCTTCGTGCGCAACGATGCGGGCGTGCTGACAGACGTAAGCTTCGAGGGCAGCGGTTGCGCCATTTCGCGCGCGTCTGCCTCGCTGATGACCCAGAGCGTGAAGGGCAAGACGCGCGATGAGGCGCTCGCGCTGTTCGAACGCTTCCACGCGCTCGTCGCGGGCGACGGCGCGGACGCACGCTCGCTCGGCAAGCTCGCCGTGTTTTCTGGTGTGCGCGCGTTTCCTGCGCGCGTGAAATGCGCAAGCCTCGCGTGGCACGCACTCCGCTCCGCGCTCGAGGACGCGCCCGCGCGGCGGCACCCTGATGATTCCCGTCCGAACTCCGAAACGAAGAGGTCTGCAGATGCCGTATAATCCGACGCTCGTGGCGCCGATGCGCGACGAGATGACCAGCATGGGTGCACGTGAGCTCACGACCGGCGCGGAGGTTGACGAAGCGCTGGGAAATCAGAAGGGGACGATGCTCGTGTTCGTCAATTCCGTCTGTGGTTGCGCGGCTGCGAACGCGCGCCCGGCGCTGTCACTCGCGCTCCAGCACGGCGTGCGGCCGGACAGCGTGGTGACCGTGTTCGCCGGCCAGGACACCGACGCGGTCGCGCGTGCGCGGCAATACTTCAGCGACTATCAGCCGAGCTCGCCGTCGATGGCGCTGCTGAAGGACGGCGAGGTCATGCATTTCGTTCACCGGCATCAGATCGAGGGGCGCTCGCCCGAGGCCATCGCCGGCGACCTCTCCGCCGCCTTCGAGCGCTATTGCGGCGCGACGGTCTGACGTGTCGGGCCACGTCTTCCATCCGGGGCACGCGGAGCTGCACGGTATCACCGTGCTGGTCGATGGAAAGTCCGGCCGCGCGTACCTGGGCCGGTACCACGAGCAGGCCGAGCGCGGGGTGGTGATGCATGACGTCGGCGTGCACGATCCGGCGACGGAATCGCTCGATCGGCAGGCGTGGCTCGCGCGCCAGCTACGGTTTGGCGTGAAAGTCGACCACAAGCAGCTGGTGGTGCCGCCGAACGAAGTCGGCTCGATTCGCCGGCTCGCTGACCTCGCGTGATTGCGCGGGCCTCGGCATCGTAGCGCAGTGCGAACCGGGCGGTCGGTAGGCCGTCGGTAAATGGGGCGGCCGGTGGGCCGCCCTTCTCGTTGGCAGGCAGCGCGGAAACTGCGG
>JBDTQV010000124.1:0-6603 GCA_039932015.1 Gemmatimonadota bacterium
GGCGTGCCACTCACCTCTACGACGTCGGCGCGGGCCCGAAGGACATCACCTATGGCCCGGACACGCTCTTCTCGCGCCGGCCGCAAATCGTCCACGACGGCGACACCATGCCGCCGCCGAAAGACTTCGGCGGCTCCATGCGCCCTGCGCTCAGGGTTCGCTACCTGAGCGACCTCGGACTCGTCTTTGGTGCCGGAGCGAGTACCGACCACTACGGATTCCGTACCTGGCCGTACGCATACCAGACGTCGGTGTGGGCCGAACACGGCACGGGCCCGAACGACACGCGTGTTGCTGCCGCGGCCGACTTCTTCCGCGAGGGGCATCGCCTGCACCTGCAGCTGCTGGCGCAGGCGTCTGGTCTCGACGTGATCCGCTACTACGGCCAGGGCAATGAATCCAGCCGCGTCGGACGCGGAGAATACAGCCACGTCGAGCTCACCAACTACAGTTTCGAGTTACCGCTCGCGCTGGGGCACGGACCGGCAGTGCTGCAACTCGGACCCCTGATTCAGTATTCGCGAACCGGTGGTGATCCGACACTGTTCACCACCGGGACCCGCCCATACGGCAGCGGCGACTTCGGGGAGATGGGCGCCCGCCTTCGGTTCACGCTCGACACGCGCGACAACGCCGGTGCACCGCGCCGCGGCATCCGCGCGAGTGCCGGCGCGAGCGCGTTCCCGGCACTCTGGAGCGTCGACGATGCGTTTGCTGAGGCGCACGGCGAGATCGCCACCTACGTCGGCGTGCGTGCGCCGCTCAGCCCGGTGCTCGCGTTGCGCGCCGGCGGCAAGAAAGTGTGGGGCGCGTACCCATATTTCGAGTCCGCGTTTCTCGGTGGATACGCCAACCTGCGCGGCTTCGATCAGCAGCGTTACGCCGGTAACGCCGCGGCGTGGGGCAACGCCGAGCTGCGCCTTCGGCTCGGCACCCTGCGCCTGTTGGTCCCCGGCAACTTCGGCATTCACAGCATGGCCGACGCCGGACGTGTCTGGGCAACCGGTGAGCACTCCACGACCTGGCATTCCGCGTTCGGTGGCGGCTTCTGGTTCAACTTTGAAGGACCGGTGAGCACCGTGAGCGCCACGATCGCGAAGAGCGGCGAACGCACCGGCGTGTACGTCATGGCCGGCTTCGGATTTTGAGCGCGGGTCCCTCCCGGCGCCGCTGGCACGAGCTGTGGGCGGACCTCGATGCGACCGGCTCCTCCGACGCAGTCTATGACGACCTGGTCATGCGGCATGCGGAGCCGGCGCGCGCATATCACACGTTTCGACACGTCGCGCTGTGTCTGGCCGAACTCGACACCGTGCGCGCCAGGCTGGCGCGGCCGGCCGAGGCGGAGGCGGCTATCTGGCTGCACGACGCCGAATACGATCCTCGCGCCGCCGATAACGAGGAGCGGAGCGCAGACCTCGCCGAAGCGATTTTTGCGCGCGCCGGTGTCGCGCCGGAACGGCGGGCCCGGATACGCCGGCTCATTCTGGCAACGGCGCACCATGTCCGCCCTGACCCGGAGCAGGATGCTGCGTATGTCGTCGATTCCGATCTCGCGATCCTCGGATCCGCGCCCGGCATGTTCGACGATTATGCCGCCGCCATCCGGCGTGAGTATGCGTTCATTCCGGAACCGCAGTACCGCGCCGCGCGCCGTGTCATTCTCGCGAATTTTCTGGAGCGGCCAGTGATCTACTCGACCGCACCGTTTCGTGAGCGATATGAAGCAGCGGCCCGTAGCAACATTGCCCGGGCGGTGGCTCGTCTTACGGATTGATTGGCGCGGCGCGCGCGTGTAATTTGGAGGTCGAGAAGGGGAGTAGCTTATCCGCCGGAGGCGGACGGCTGGATCGTCAAGACTGCCTGCAACACGCAGGCACGGTCCAATCGGGAAGTGGTGCCGGGAGCGCCGGCATGCACATCAGAGCGAGACCTTCGTCCAACGCTGCCAAAGCGGTGCGGACGAGGGTCTCGCTCTTTTTTGGCAGCCCATACGGAAAGCGTACCATGATCCACGTCAGGACATTCGCAGCGATGGCCGGGCCGGTGAGGCTCGAGGCGATGCCGGCAGGCAGATAGATGGGCGTTCATCCCCCTGGCGTGTGGCTGGCGTTCACCGGCCTGGTCGCGGCACTGCTGGTGCTGGATTTGGCTGTGCTGAACCGCCGGTCACACGTGCTCGGGATGAAGGAGGCGCTCAGATGGAGCGGCACGCTCGTGGCGCTGGCGCTGCTCTTTGGGCTCTTCCTGATCTGGCGCGAGGGACCGGCGCACGGGCTCGAGTTCTACACCGGCTACCTGATCGAGCTGAGTCTCAGCGTCGACAACCTGTTCGTCTTCATTCTCGTATTCCAGTATTTCGGCGTGCCGGCGGCCCTGCAGCCGCGCGTGCTCAAGTGGGGAATTCTCGGCGCGATCGTGATGCGGCTGCTCATGATCATGCTCGGCGCCGCGCTGCTCATCCGCTTTCACTGGATCATCTACGTCTTCGGCGCCATCCTCATCATCACGGGCATTCGGATGGCACGGACCTCGGCCGAAAACACGGTCGATCCGGCGAAGAATCCGGTGGCGCGCCTGGCGCGCAAGCTGCTGCCGTTTACCGACCGCTATGACGGCCAGAAATTCATGACGCGTGCCGGCGGCGCGCTGGTGGCGACGCCACTGCTGCTCGTGCTGCTGGTGATCGAGTGGACCGATCTCGTCTTCGCGATCGACAGTATCCCCGCCATCTTCGCCGTGACCCGCGATCCGTTTCTCGTGTACAGCTCCAACATCTTCGCCATCCTCGGCCTCCGCGCCCTGTTCTTCGTCCTCGCCGGCATGCTGGACCGCTTCGTGTATCTCAAGGCGGGGGTTGCGTTCATTCTTGTATTCGTCGGCGTGAAGATGGTGGTGAGTGGCTGGATCCACATTCCGATTCTGCTCTCGCTCGCGGTGATCGTGCTGTCGCTCGCAGCGGCCGTCATCGCGTCCATCCGCGCGAACTCGCGCGCAGCAAAGGGTGCGGCCGCTGGCGCATAGCTCCCCGCCGCGCAACATTCCTGCGCATGCCGACCACCCAATCGACAACCGCGCCCGAACCCCGCCCCGGCATGCTCGCCCGCCTCGGCCTCGACCGGCCGCCGCTCCGTGCCTGGGCCATGTACGACTGGGCTAATTCCGCCATGATGGTCGTGGTCGTGACCGCGATCTTTCCGATCTTCTTCTCATCCGTGGCCGCCGCGGGGTTGCCGAAGGCGGTCGCGACCGCTCGCTTCAGCATCGCAACGACGATCGGCCTCGTGATCATCGCGCTGCTCGCGCCGGTGCTCGGCACCCTCGCCGACTATACCGCCGCCAAGCTCCGTCTTTTGGGCGTGTTCCTGCTGCTCGGCGCCAGTGCGACCGCGCTCATGTTCCTGATCGAGCGCGGGCAGTGGCTCTTCGCACTGGTGCTGTTCATGCTCGCCAACATCGGCGCCAACGGAAGCTTCGTTTTTTACGATGCGTTGTTGCCGCATGTGGCGCGCGAGGATGAGATGGATCGGGTGTCGACGGCCGGCTATGCGCTGGGCTATGTCGGCGGCGGGCTGCTGCTCGCCTTCTGCCTGCTGCTCACCCAGAAGCCGGCGTGGTTCGGGCTTCCGAGCGGGCCCGGGCTCGCTTCCAGTGCGGCGACGCTGCCGGCGCGCATCTCGTTTCTGCTCACGGCCGTGTGGTGGGTGGTATTCTCGATCCCCCTCTTCCGGCGCGTCACGGAGCCGCCCGCCGCGCCCCGGCCCGCCGGCGCCACCGGCCGCGGAGCGATCGCCGCATCGTTCAAGCAACTGGGCCACACATTCCGTGAGCTCGCCAGCTTTCGGCAGGCGCTCATCATGCTCGTCGCGTTCCTGATCTACAACGACGGAATCGGAACGATCATCCGCATGGCGGCAATTTACGGTGAGGAGATGGGGCTGGACCGCACCGTCATGATCGGCGCGATCGTGATGGTGCAGTTCGTCGGCATTCCGTTCGCATTTCTGTTCGGCGCGCTGGCCGGACGAATCGGCGCGCGCCACGCAATCTTTCTCGGGCTCATCGCCTATGTCGGCATCAGCATCCTCGGGTTTTACATGCGCACCGCGACGCATTTCCTGGTGCTCGCCGGCCTGGTAGGCGTCGTGCAGGGCGGCACGCAGGCATTGAGCCGGTCGCTGTTTGCATCGATGATCCCGCGCCAGAAGTCGGGTGAATTCTTCGGCTTCTTCAGCGTCTTCGAAAAGTTCGCCGGCATCCTCGGCCCGGCCTTCTTTTCGATAGCGATCCTGGCGACCGGGTCCAGCCGCGCTGCATTGCTCTCGATCATTCTCTTCTTCGTGCTTGGCGGGTGGCTGCTCACACGGGTCGATGTCTCCGCCGGCCAGGCGCAGGCGCGGGAGGCGGAACGGCGGCTGACGGCCGCGGCAGAGGCCGGCGCGACCGCCGCATGATCGACCCGCTCGAGCTCACGCGGCAGCTGGTCGCCATCCCGTCCCCGACGGGCAGCGAAGGCGCGGCGATCGAGCACCTGGCGCAGGCGCTTGCCGCACTCGGCTACCGGGTGACGCGACAGCCGGTCACCCCCGGTCGCGACAACATCTATGCGTGGCGGGAGCCGCCGATCGTCGTGTTCTCGACCCATATCGATTGCGTGCCCCCATTCGTTCCGCTCCGGGAGGATGCCGAGGCGCTGCACGGGCGCGGCACCTGCGATGCGAAGGGGCTCGCCGCTGCCATGGTCGCGGCGGCCGAGCAATTGAACCAGGCTGGCGAGCGGCGCATCGGGCTGCTGTTCGTCGTGGGCGAGGAAAACGGCTCCGACGGCGCCATGGCTGCCGCGGCACTCGAACCCAAGGGCCGCTTTCTCATCAACGGCGAGCCGACGGAGAACGTGCTCACCATTGGGCAGAAGGGCGCGCTCAGAGTCGACCTGCACGCCACCGGCCGCGCGGCGCACTCCGCGTATCCGGACGAAGGCAGCTCGGCCATCGCACCACTGCTCGACACCATTCGCCGCATTCAGGCACTGGACTTCCCGAGCGACGAGTTGCTTGGCGAGACCACGCTCAATATCGGCCTCATCGAGGGGGGCGTCGCTCCGAACGTGATCGCACCGTCCGCGACGGCACAGCTGCTGATCCGCACCGTGGTCCCGACGGGGCCGCTCCGCGCGCTCATTGCAGCCGCTGCCGCGCCGGGCGTCACCGTCGATTTCGCGGTCGAAATTCCACCCTACAAGGGCACTGCACCCGCCGGCTGGCGCACCACGGTGGTGAGCTTCGCGAGCGATGTTCCCTTCCATGAGCGCTGGGGCGAACGCTTCCAGATGGGCCCGGGATCGATCCGCGTCGCCCATACCGATCACGAACGGCTCGACAAGCGCGAGATGCGCGAAGGCATCGACCTCTATGTCACGCTCGCGCGCGACCTGATCGCGAGAACCGCATGAACCGCCTGCGCGCCGAGATCGAGCGCTTTGCCGATGGCGGGCTGGCGGGAAGCGAAGCGGACGCGCGTGCAGCGTTCGCCGAACTCAAGGCGGCGCTGAACGCCGGCACCGTCCGCGCCGCGGAGCGCGGCGACGACGGGGTGTGGCGCGCCAATGCGTGGGTCAAGGCCGGCATCCTGCTCGGGTTCCGCCTGGGCCGGCTGCGGCAGATGGCCGGGGCTCCAATGCCGTACTTCGACAAGGACACGTGGCCGTTGCGCACCATTACAACGGGCGACGGCATTCGTCTCGTGCCGGGCGGATCGTCGATCCGCGACGGCTGCTACGTCGCACCCGGCGTCGTGTGCATGCCGCCGATGTACATCAACGCCGGTGCCTACGTGGATGAGGGGACGCTGATCGATTCTCACGCACTCGTCGGGTCGTGCGCGCAGATCGGCCGGCGTGTACACCTGTCCGCCGGCGCGCAGATTGGCGGCGTGCTCGAGCCGGTGGGGCAGCTGCCGGTCGTGCTGGAGGACGACGTGTTCATCGGCGGGAATTGCGGGATCTATGAAGGGACCGTCGTACGTGAACGCGCGGTGCTCGCCGCGGGCACGATTCTCACCGGCGGCAGCGTCGTGATCGACCTCGTGCATGACCGCACCTACCGCCGCGAGGGCGACGTGGCGCTCGAGATCCCCGCGGGCGCGGTGGTGGTGCCGGGCAGCCGCCCGGTGCGAACCGGGCCCGGCGCCGCCGCAGGCATTGCGCTCTATACGCCCGTGATCGTCAAATATCGCGACGAGCGGACCGACGCATCGGCCACGCTCGAGGAGCTGCTGCGCTAGTATGCCGACGCATACCCATTATCTCTGGTTCGAGACGCGCGCGCGCCAGGAAATCATCGACATCACCGACCTCGTCGCCGCCGAAGTGCGGAAGAGCGGCATCGCCGAAGGCATGGTGCTCGTCTCGGCGATGCACATCAGCGCGTCGGTCTTCGTCAACGATCACGAATCGGGACTCTGGCGGGATATTCTGACGTGGCTCGAAGGCACCGTCGCGCCATGGGATCCGACGCGTTACCGTCACAATCAGACTGGTGAGGACAACGCGGCGGCCCATCTCTGGAGCCTCACGCTGGGTCATGAGGTGATCGTGCCGATCAC
>JBDTQV010000125.1:0-6503 GCA_039932015.1 Gemmatimonadota bacterium
GCGGCGGCGAAGTCTGCGGGCGGCGGGAACCGGCGCTGCTCGGAAAGCAGGGTATCGATCTGATCGGTCATGGGCCGGCGGCAGGTGAAAGTGTAGGCGAACGGCGCGGGGTGCAAAGAAGGTATGTGCGTGCGTGCAAAGTGTGAATTGCAGTTGTCCCGCAGGAATCGCGGAGTGCGGTGGCACAACCGGCGTGAGCCGGTGTTGACAGCATACCCAAGTTCATGTACATCAGTCGTTTACGTTCAGTGGCACCGCTCTCGCCCTGAGGCCCGGTGCGCCCGAAAGACGCGCAGCGGACGACTCATTCCGCCCGATAAGAGCACACCCGGAGCGATCCGGGGCCGCAAAACTAGAGGTCTCCCGTGCGAGCACATCGGCTCGCCGCGAGATAGCTCGGTGCCGAAGGTGGATTGGCAGCGTGGACGTATGTCGTCGCGCTCCCGGCTTATCGGGTGCTGGAGGCAGTGGTGAAGTCCACATACTCACCGGCGCGGGAGTTGGCCGCACCGGAAACGCTGGGACTCGAAACGCGATCGGAATTCCGGGGCGCCGCCATCGATCTCCTGGACGGGCTGCCGGAAGGAACCGGCGCACTGATCATCGATCTCACCGCCACACGGACGGTGGACTCGGCCGGGCTGGGCGCACTGATGCTGGTGCAGCGCCGCGCGGCGGAACGCCGCCAGACCGTGGTGCTTCGGAACGCGAATGAGGAGCTGCGCTTTCTTCTCACGCTCACGAAGATGGACGATCTCTTCCGTCTGGAGTCTTCCTATCGTTGACGCCCGGCCCGTTCGGCCACGATTCGGGATGGACGCTGCAGGCTGAATCGATTAGTGTACGCCCCTGATCCATCGTTCCAGCCGCAGCGCGGCCGGAGCCGGCCGACGCAGCGGGTTTTCCGGGACCCCGAATCGATGACTGATCCGAAACCGCGCCGGCGCGTCCTCATCGTGGAGGACGAGCCGGCGCTCCGCCTCAATTACGAACGCTATTTCAACCCCCGCTACGATCTGGTATTCGCCGCGACCGGAGCCGAAGCGATGGCCAGGATCGGTGAGTCCACGCCGGACGTCGCCGTTCTCGACATGCGCCTGCCGGACACCGACGGCATCGCACTGCTCCGCCGGATCCGCACCAGCCTTCCAACCCTTCCGGTCATCATCACTACTGCCTACATGAGCATCGAGCCGCAGCTCAAGGTGCTCGATCTCGGATATTCCGACTACATCGTGAAACCGTTCCGACTCGAAGAGCTCGGCGCACGGATCGATGCCGCGGTATGATGGCCCGCTCCTAAGCGCGAACGGTCTCACCCGCGCATATGGACGGCTGCAGGTGCTCCGGGGGCTGGACCTCACGCTCGAATCCGGTGACGCACTCGCCGTCGTGGGGGCGAATGGCGCGGGCAAGACCACGCTGCTCCGCGTCCTTGCCGGGCTGATGCGGCCGAGCGCCGGCGAGGTTCGCGTCGAAGGCCGGTTGCTCTCCGCCGGCGACCCTGACGCCCGCCGCCCGCTGGGACTCGTATCCCATCATTCGCTGCTGTACGACGATCTCTCGCTGCTCGACAATCTCATGTTCGCCGCGCGGCTTTACGGATTGCGCGACCCCCGCCGGACGAGCCTCGCCGCCCTCGAGACGGTTGGGCTGGGCTCGCGGGCCGACGAATCGCCACGCCGGCTGAGCCGGGGCATGGTGCAGCGTGCCGCTATCGCGCGTGCGCTGCTGCACCAACCGTCGGTGCTGCTGATGGATGAGCCGTTCACCGGGCTCGACAGCCCCGCCGCGTTACAGCTTCGCGCGCTCCTCGCCGCGCATGCCGGTGCCGGCCGCGCGCTCGTGATCGTCACCCACCAGCTTGCAGAAGCATGGGAGCTTGCCTCCCGGATCGCCGTACTGGTGGGAGGACGCTGGGCACTCGAGGAGCGGCGCACCGGCGATGTCGGCGCATTCCTCCCGCGCTATCACGCGCTCACCAGTGCGTAACACGCTCCGGCTGGCCGGCGTGATCGCCGCAAAGGACTTGCGGGCCGAGTTCCGGAGCAGAACGGCACTGGTGTCGGCGCTGGTGTTTGCGGCGCTCGTGCTGGTGGTGTTCAACTTCGCTCGCGATCCGACAGCCGTCTCGGCGACGGACCTGGCGCCGAGCGCGCTCTGGGTCACGTTTGCCTTCGGTGCGATCGTGGCACTCAATCGGGCATTCTCGATGGAGCGTGAGCACGCCGCGCTCGACGGGCTTCTGCTCGCACCCGTGCCTCGCGAAGCACTCTACCTCGGCAAGCTGCTGGCGAACCTGGCGTTCGTCGGAATCGTCGAGGCGGTGACGCTGCCGCTGTTCATCCTGTTTTTCGACGTGGATCTGCGGCACGCGCTGCCCGGTCTCGTCATCGTGGCGGTGCTCGCGAGCATCGGGTTTGTCGCGGTCGGTACGCTGTTCAGCGCGATGGCCGTGCGCACCCGGTTTGCCGAGCTGATGCTGCCGGTGTTGCTGCTGCCGTTCATGGTGCCGCCGCTGATCGGTGCCGCATCGCTCACGGCACGCCTGCTGGCGGATCGCCCATTGAACGAGATGTTCGGCTTGCTTCGGCTGCTCGCGCTCTACGATCTTGTGTTCGTGATCCTCGGCACGCTTCTCTTCCCATCGGTGGTCGACGAATGAGCGATTCGCTCGCAGCCGCCCGTACGGTGATTCGCCGTGGGCGCTGGATCGCGGCCGTCGGGCTCGCGGGTCTGGCTGGCGTGTACGTACTGGCGTTGCAGTACACGCCGATGGAAGCCTCGCAGGGGCTCGCGCAGAAGATCTTCTATCTGCACGTGCCGGCGGCGTGGACGGCACTCCTTGTCTTTTCCATCGTGGGGATCGTGAGCGCGCTGTATCTCTGGCTGCACGATCCCCGGCTCGACCTGTTCGCCGAGGCGTCCGCCGAGGTGGGTGTCGCGTTCAGCGCGATCATGCTGACGACCGGGCCGATCTGGGCCAAGCCGATATGGGGAACCTGGTGGCAGTGGGATCCGCGGCTCACGCTGACGCTGTTTCTCTTCTTCCTCTACGTCGGATACCTTGCGCTCCGCTCTGCGGTTTACGATCCGGCCGAGCGCGCGCGGTTCAGTGCCGTGGTCGCCATCATGGGGCTCATCCTGGTGCCGTTCGTGCACCTCAGCGTGTATCTGTTCCGAACGATTCATCCGATGCCGATTGTGCTCAAGCCGAGTGCACCGTCGCTGCCCGGGGTGATGCTGCGGACGCTGCTGGTGTCGTTCGCGGTCTGTCTGGTGCTCTACGCGGGACTGGTCACGATGCGGTATGGCATCGGGCTCGTGCAGCATGCCCGGGAAGGAGCAATCGACAATGCTTAAACCGCCGGAGAATGGTGGGTACATGACGGCCGCGTATGTGGCGGCGGCGGCGATCTATCTGGGATACGCGCTGCGGCTGTGGGCGCGGGCCGCACGCGCGCTGCACGACTGAGTGGCACGATCGGATATGAAAAACCCGCCTGAGCCAGGCGGGTTTTTTTCAGCCTTCTGCAATCTTCGCGAGCGGCGGCAGCAGTACCCGGTCCCACAGCACCGCGGCGATGAGCGCGCCGATGATCGGCCCGATCCAGTAGACGACGTGTCCCGTCATGACGCCCGAGACGATCGCCGGACCGAAGGCGCGCGCCGGATTGACCGAGGGGCCGGTGAGCGGGCCGCCGACCATGATGCAGAAGAAGAGCGTGAGTCCTACGCCGAAGCCGCCGATCCGCGGTGCGATTGGCGAGACGGCGGTGCCGAGCACCGCGGTCATGAGAAAGAAGGTGAGCAGCGCCTCGACGCCAATTGCCTGCTGCATCGAGACCGTTCCGGCGATCAGCGGAGTTCCGTATGCGACGATCCGCGCGACGCCGACCGGGTAGATGAGCTTGACCATGAACGCGGCGAGCACGGCACCGATCAACTGGGCGACGATGTACGTCACTGCCGATTTTGCATCGAGCCGCCGGGCAACGGCGAGCCCGATCGTCAACGCCGGGTTGAGGTAGCCGCCCGAGATGTACATCGTGGCACTCACCATCACCGACAGCGTGAGCGCGTGGACCAGCGCGATTCCGGACAGCCCGAGTCCCGCGCCGGGATAGGCGTTGACGACGATCGCCGCACAGCCGAAGAATACCAGGCCGAAGGTGCCGAGCATTTCGGCGACGAGCCGACGCGACAAAGCAGGCATCGAGTTCCTCTGGTGAAGTGGAGTGGCGGGCGAATCTACGCGTCCGCCCTCCGAAACACCAGCGAGGCATTGATGCCACCGAACCCGAACGAATTGCTCATCAGATAGTCCGGGTTGGCGTCGCGGCCCTCACCGGTGAGATACGACAGGTCACATGCCGGATCGGCCTCCTCGAGGTTGACCGTCGGCGGCAGCCACTTGCGCCGGCTCGCGAGTGCGCAGATCGCGGCTTCGATCGCGCCGCTCGCGCCCAGGGCATGACCGTAGTAGCCCTTGGTGCCGCTCACGGCGAGGCGGTCGGCGTGGTCGCCGAACACCTGGCGGATCGCGCCGCTTTCCGTTGGATCGTTGAGCGGTGTCGACGATCCGTGCGCGTTGAGGTAGCCGATCTCGTGCGGCGCCACCTCCTGATCCGCCAGTGCGATGCGCATCGCGCGCGCCGCCTGCGCGCCGTCCGGCCGCGGCGCCGTCATGTGGTGCGCGTCGTTGGTGAGGCCGTACCCGCAGATCTCGGCATAAATCGGCGCGCCGCGGGCGAGCGCGCGGCCCCGCTCTTCCAGCACCAGCACGGCGGCCCCTTCCGCCATCACGAAGCCATCGCGCGCGCGGTCGAACGGGCGGCTCGCGTGGCCGGGATCGTCGTTCCGGGTGGACATGGCACGGATGATGGAGAACGCGCCATAGCAGAGTGGTGCCAGCGGCGCTTCGGATCCGCCGGCGATCATGACGTCGGCTTCGCCGCGAGCCACCACGCGGTACGCGTCCCCGATGGCGATGGTGCCGGAGGCGCAACTCATGCCGTTGGTCGAGTTGGGACCGGTGAAGCCGAACTCGATCGCGATGTTGCAGCTGCCCGCGCCCGCAAAGACCGAGAGCGCGAGACCGGGGTCGACGGCGCGAACACCACCGGTCACGAAATTCCGATACTCCTCCTCGCCCCTCGCGACGCCACCCAGCGCGGTACCCATCATCGCACCGATCAGGTCGGGATTCTCGCGCGCAACGTCGATCTCCGCATCCGCCAGCGCCATGCGCGTCGCCGCGATGCTGAACTGCGAAAAGCGGTCGAGCCGGCGGATGCGGCGCTCCTCGATGTGGTCGGCCGGATGAAAGTCGCGGACTTCCGCCGCCATGCGTGAGCGGAACATCGATGGATCGAACCGCGTGATGCACCCGACCGCCGACTCCCGCCGGCGGAGTCCCTCCCACAGTGCGCCGACGCCGGTGCCAATCGGCGTGATGGCGCCGATGCCAGTAATGACCACCCGCCTTGGCTCACGCATCGGGCCGCTCCAGGGCAGTGCGCAGCCCGGCGAGCGTGCGCGAGGCGATGCCGTGTACGAACACCGGTCCAATAACCCACTCGGCCGCGGGCCGCCCAACCAGGGGCCACGCCGGTCCGCTCCACTCATGCACGATCGTCACTTCGGTTCCTTCTTCAGTAGGGACAAGCCGCCATTCCACTTCCATGCCCGTCGTGATACCCCGGACGTGGGTATACCGGACCGCTGCGGGCGCCGCCGCATCGATCCACATCTCCGAGACCCACCACGTCGGATAGTGCAGCGGCCCAAAGGGGCGCCACGCCGCCATCTCGACCAGCCCGCCGCCGGTACGGCGCTCGAGCATGCGCACCCAGCGGTAGTGCGGGAGCAGCACCGGCCATTGTTCGACGTCCGAGGCCGCGGCAAAGACACGCTCGCGCGGCGCACGGATGGTCAGGCGGTCCACGGTGCGCATCACGCCGCGCGGGTCCAGGTCGCGACGATTCGAAAGCCGGGCCGCCGCTCGACCCGGGCAGTCACGCCGGCATCGGCCAGGATCCGGCACAACTCGTCCGGGGTAAACCCGCGGCGGACCGAGGTGATTCCATCAGTGCGTGTCACGCGGTCGAACCCGAGCGCGTGCGCCCCGAACCAGAACCCCGCCGCGGCGAAGGGCGATCGCCTGAGATCGGCGATCACGACTCCGATCCGGGCGATTCGGTCACAAGTCCGGACGAGCTGCACGATGGATCGCGGCGCGAAGTGATGGGCCACCTGGCTCAGCAGCACGACATCGACGGCGCCGTCCCGAAACGGCGGCATCCCGGCGTCTGCAACCGTGGTGGGCACGCCGTGTGACGCGGCCAGTGCGGCGGCGACGTGGCTCCGCTCCAGCCCGAGCGGAGTGATGAGGCGCCCATGTCGTTGTCCCCAACGCACCGCGGCTGCGGGAAGATCACCGAGTCCGGTGCCGACATCGAGCAACGTGATGGGCGCGTCGCCCGGCACGCGAGCGAGCACGC
>JBDTQV010000126.1:0-6435 GCA_039932015.1 Gemmatimonadota bacterium
GAGTTCGTCCATACGCTGAACGCGTCCGGTGTTGCCTTTCCGCGCACCATCATCGCGCTCCTCGAGAACAATCAGATGGCCGACGGATCGGTCCGGATTCCGGAGGCGCTCGCTCCGTATCTCGGCACTGACCGCCTGGCCGTTCGTGCGTAGCGATCGCCTCAGCCGATCGGCGCCGGCACTCGCGGTGCTGCTCGTCGCGCTGCTCGCCGGGATCAGCATGGGGACGAGCTTTCTGGTCGCGCGCCACTTCCAGGCTGACGCGCGGGCGTCGAGCCGCTTGTATGCCGGTGTTTTCGAAGGGCTGGGCAATCCACGTGCAGGCGCTGAAGCCGACGCGCTGTTGCGCCTCGCCGAAGAGGTGCGCGGGCTCGGCCTTCCACTCGTCGTGACCGACGAATCCGGCCGGGTCACGCAGGCCGCCAACCTTCCGGGCATCCTCCGCGGCGCGCAGCTCGACTCGCCGGCCGTTCGCGCGTTTGCCGCGCGTCTCGATCGCGGCAATCCGCCGATCACCGACTCGATCCTGCGCACCACATTGCACTATGGCCCGGTACCCGCGCAGCGGCAACTGACGGCGCTCGCGATCCTGCAGGCGCTCACCATCCTGATGATGGTTGCTGTCGCAGTGTTCGCATACCGCAACGCAATGGCCGCGCAGCGCGACCGCCTCTGGGTTGCGATGGCGCGTGAAGCGGCGCACCAGATGGGCACGCCGCTCACCAGCCTGCAGGGCTGGATCGAGAGTATTCGCTCGCGCCCGACACCGCCGCCGCAGCTCGCCGAGCACTTGGCCGCGGACGCCGAGCGGCTCGAGCGCGTCGCGCAGCGATTCGAGCGCATCGGCAATCCGGCGCACCGCGATCCGATCGGGCTCGGCGCGCTCGCTGATCGCGTCGCCGCCTATTTCCGCCCGCGCCTTCCGCGGCACGCCAATACGGTCACGATCCGCGTCGAGGCGCCCGGCGCGGGCCCGACGGTCCTGGGCGACCCGGTGCTGCTGGAATGGGCGCTCGAGGCACTGGTGAAGAATGCGATTGATGCGTTGCAGGGGCGGAGCGGCACCATCTCGCTCAGGGTAGATGTCGCGGGTGGCCGTGGTGAAATCCGTATCATCGACGATGGTCCGGGCGTACCCAAGGAGATCCGGCGCACGCTGTTCGACGCCGGGATCACTACCAAACGGGGCGGCTGGGGCATTGGCCTCGCTCTCGCGCGACGCGTGGTCGAAGACACGCACGATGGCGAGCTCTCGCTGGAAACGGCGGAGCGCGGCACATGCTTTCTCATTCGCATTCCGCTCGCGGATCGACCCGCTTGAGCGGCATGGCAGAGGATATCGCAGATGATCGATAGCAGCGCTCCGCAGCACGAGTGGACCCGAGCGCTCAACCCGGCGCAGCGTGAGGCGGTCGAGCACGTTCATGGACCGCTGCTCGTGCTGGCGGGTGCGGGCTCGGGAAAGACGCGCGTGCTCACCACGCGGATCGCCAGCCTCATCGATCAGCACGGCGTGCTGCCGGAGCGAATCTTCGCGGTGACCTTCACCAACAAGGCCGCCGGCGAGATGAAGCATCGCATTGGCCAACTGCTGCAGCGCGATCCGTCGGGGCTCTGGATCGGGACCTTCCATTCGCTCTCCGCGCGACTGCTGAGGCGCGAGGCGGGATTTCTCGGCTTCGGTTCGCAGTTCACGATCTACGACGAGGACGATCGGCTGAGCCTGATCAAGCGCATCATGGAGCAGCGGAACCATCCGGCAAAAACGTTCACGCCGCGCGCCGTGCAATCGATCATCTCCGGTGCCAAGAATCGGATGGTGTCACCCAGCGAGCTGGCGGCAAGCTCACCGTTCGACCGGTTGGTCGCCGTCGCGGCGGACGTATACTCCGCCTTGGGGCCCGCGCTGCAGGCCGCCAATGCGATGGATTTCGACGACCTGCTGCTGCACCCGCTCACGCTCTTTCGGCAGCACCCCGACCGTCTCGCGCTTTACCGCGACCGCTTTCAGTTCATACTCGTCGACGAGTTCCAGGACACGAACAAGGCCCAGTACCAGCTGATCCGGCTCCTCGGCTCGCACGGAAACATTTGTGCCGTCGGCGACGATGATCAGTCGATCTATGGCTGGCGCGGAGCCGATGTTCGGAACATGCGCGATTTCCAGAACGATTACCCATCCGTAAAGCTCGTGCGCCTCGAAGAAAATTATCGCTCGACCCACATCGTGCTCGATGCGGCGAACGGCGTCATCGCCGAAAACAGCGGTCGCATCGGCAAGACGCTGCGCACGCGCCGCCAGGGCGGAGAGCTGGTCACGGTACTCGCCGCGGCGGACGAGCGCGACGAAGCCGAGTGGGTGGCACGCGAGCTCGAACGACGGCGCGCCGCCGGCGATTGGGAATTCCGCGATATGGCGGTGCTGTACCGCACGAATGCGCAGTCACGCGCGTTCGAGGAAGGGTTTCGGCGGGCCGGGATTCCGTACCGGCTGATCGGCGCGACGAGTTTTTACGACCGGCGCGAGGTCAAGGATGTGCTCGCATACCTCCGGCTGGTGGCCAATCCGTCCGATGATGAAGCGTTTCTCCGGGCCGTGGGCGTGCCGCGGCGTGGGCTGGGTGAAACGAGTCTCGCGACGCTCGGGCGCCAGGCGCTCGCGTGGGGCAAGCCGCTGCTCGTCGCCGCGCGGACCGCCGACACGATTCAGGAGCTTCGCCCCAACGTGCGCGAGGCCTTTCGCACGTTCGCCGGCTTCGTCGACCGCTTCGCGGAGGTCGCGCGGCATTTACCGCCGGCGGACGTGCTCGAACAGATCATCCGCGCAATCGACTATGAGGCGGTGCTCCAGGCGGAGGGCCCCGAAGGCGCCGATCGATGGGAGAATGTGCGTGAGCTCGTGGCGAGCGCGGCCAATTGGTCCGAGGTCGTGCCGGTGGACGACGAGGAAAGCGGAACGCCGCTGGAGCGCTTTCTCGCGGAGGCCGCGCTCTTGTCAGCCCGCGACACGATCGAGGGTGCGGACGATGGCGTCACGATGATGACGCTGCACACCGCCAAGGGACTCGAGTGGCCGGTTGTCGTGCTCGCGGGGCTGGAAGACGGCCTGTTTCCGCTCGCCCGCGCGGCGGAGCAGCCGGACGGGGTCGAGGAGGAGCGGCGGCTCTGCTATGTGGGCCTCACTCGCGCGAAGGACAAGTTGTACGTGACGTGGGCGCGCGCGCGGCGGCGCGGTGGCGAGCTCCGGCCTGGCGCGCCGTCGCGCTTTCTTCGCGCCATTCCCGCTGCCGTCATCGACGAGCAGCGCACCAGCTCGCTCTTTGCGCCGTCGTGGGGCAGCAGTTGGGGTCACAACCGGAAGCCGACGCGCGGCGATAGCGGCGCCGCATTTGGCAGCGCGCCGTCGTTCGCGCGCGATGCAGCGACGCGCCCGTCCGCACCTCAACCCGTCGCCGAAGAGGCGTCGCAGGACGCGCCGCGCTACGTGAAGGGTGAGCGTGTGCGTCATCGACGGTTCGGCAGCGGTACGATACAGGGTCTGAGCGGCGCCGGGCGCGACCTGAAGGTGGTGGTAGGATTCGACGACGCCGAAATTGGCGTCAAGCAGCTGCTCGTCGCGTTTGCCGGCCTCGAGCGTGACTGGGAGAGCGCATGAGTATCGGACGGGATGACGTGGTGCGCGCCGCTCGGCTCGCGGAGATCGACGTGGCGGACGCCGATCTGGATCGCCTCGTAGGGCAACTCTCGCGAATCGTGGACTACGTCGAGCAGTTGGGCGAGGTCGATGCCGCGACCGTTGTCGCTTCGTATGAGGGGGGCCCGGCCGAGGTGCGGCTCCGCGAGGATGTCGTGCGCCGGACGCCACTCGCGCACCCCCTGTCGGAAATGGCGCCGGAATTCATCGACGGCTTCTTCGTCGTGCCGCGCCGCGAAGCGATGGAGGAGGACGCGTGACGCTGGTATCAGCCGCAACGGTCGCGCGCGAGACGGCAGCGCGACTGGCGCGCTGCGAGGCCGCGGGGTTGAATGCGACCCTGCATTGGTCGCCCGCGCTGCTCGATGCCGAAGCCGCGTGCGTCGACGCGCTCGCCACCGCAGGGAAGGATTTGCCGCTGGCCGCGATGCCGGTCGCGCTCAAGGACAACATCGTCACGGTCGAGGAACCGACGACCTGCGCGTCTCGCATCCTCGAAGGGTACCGTTCACCGTATAACGCGACCGTGGTCGATCGGCTGCGCGCGGCGGGCGCCATGATCGCGGGAAAAACCAACCTCGACGAGTTCGCCATGGGCTCATCGACCGAGCATTCCGCGTTTGGACGGGTGCGGCATCCGCTCGACGGCAGCCGAGTGCCGGGTGGGTCGTCCGGGGGCTCGGCGGCGCTCGTCGGGGCAGGGGCGGTGCCCGCCGCGCTCGGATCCGAGACCGGCGGCTCGGTGCGTCAGCCCGCAAGCTTTTGCGGCGTCGTCGGGGTCAAGCCGACGTACGGGCGGGTGAGCCGGTACGGGCTCGTGGCGTTCGGCTCCTCGCTCGACTGCGTTTCGGTCTTCGGGCAGACGGTATCGGACGCGGCGCGCGTGCTCGCGACGATCAGCGGCGTCGACCCGCTGGATTCAACCACGGTGGACCGCCCGGCGCCGCGCGTGCCCAACGGTGCAGGTGACCTTCGCGGGCTTCGCTTGGGGCTCCCGCGTGAGTACTTCCCGGCCGACCTGGACGGCGGCGTCCGCGCCGCGATGGACCGCGCGATCGCCGCGGCGCGCGACCTGGGTGCGACGATCATGGACGTGTCGCTGCCGCACACCAGGTACGCCGTCCCGACGTATTACATCATCGCGCCGGCCGAAGCATCAGCCAATCTCGCGCGGTTCGACGGCGTGCGGTACGGGCTACGCCGCGCCGGTCCTGATGCCGACGTACGCGCGCTCTATCGAGAGACGCGCGGGGCCGGATTCGGGGCAGAAGTGCGCCGGCGCATTCTCGTCGGCACGTACGTGCTGAGCGCCGGATACTACGACGCCTACTATCGCCAGGCGCAGCGGGTGCGCGCGATGATTGCGGCCGATTTCACCAACGTCTTTGCTGACCGCGTCGACCTGCTGCTCACGCCCACGACGCCGACACCCGCATTCACTGCCGGCGAGAAGACCGAGGACCCGGTCGCGATGTACCTCGCTGACATCTTCGTGTCTGCCGTGAGCCTTGCCGGACTTCCGGGAATGAGCATACCCGTCGGGCGGAGCGGCGGACTGCCCATCGGTGCCCAGATCATCGCGCCTGCCTTCGAGGAAGAGCGCATGCTCGACGCAGCCGCCGCGCTTGAACGGGTCATCGACGCCACCGGAGAGGTGCGCTGATGACCTGGGAAACGGTGATCGGCCTCGAGGTGCACATGCAGCTTCGCACCGAGAGCAAGATGTTCTGCGGCTGCTCCACGGCCTTCGGCGACCCGCCCAACACCAATGTGTGTCCCGTCTGCCTTGGCCTGCCGGGTGCGCTGCCGGTACCGAACGCGCACGCGATTCGTCTCGCCGCGCGCGCGGCGCTCGCGCTCGAATGCACGCTGCATCACACCAGCGTATTTGCACGCAAGAATTATTTCTATCCGGATCTTCCGAAGGGATATCAGATCTCCCAGTTCGACCGGCCTCTCGCCACCGACGGAACGGTCCGCTTCGATTCCGCCGACCGCGGCCGCATTGCCGTGCACATTCAGCGGCTGCACTTGGAGGAAGACGCGGGAAAGTCGCTCCACGACCGGATCCCCGGGCGTACCGCGGTCGACCTCAACCGGGCCGGCGTTCCGCTCGCGGAAATCGTCGGCGGTCCTGACCTCCGGAGTCCGGCGGAGGCGCGCGCCTACCTCACCGTCCTCCGCCAGATTCTGCTCTATACCGGCGCGAGCGACTGCAGCATGGAACAGGGCAGCCTGCGCGTCGACGCGAACCTCTCGGTGCGCCGCGCGGGCGAGTCCGCACTCGGCACCAAGACCGAGGTGAAGAACATGAACAGCTTCGGCAACGTCGAGCGCGCACTCGACGCGGAGCGCGAGCGCCAGATTGCGCTGCTCGAAAGCGGACGGCCCGTACGCCAGGTCACGTTGCTGTTCGATGCGTCGGCGGGTACGGTGCATCCCACGCGATCGAAGGAAGAGAGTCACGACTATCGGTACTTTCCTGATCCCGACCTTCCGCCCCTCGTGCTCACGGAGCAGTGGGTGGCGGAGCAGCGCGCCGCGCTCCCAGAGCTTCCGGATGCCAAACGCGAGCGTTTCGTCGAGATACATGGGCTCGCCGCGTATCACGCGCGGGTCGTCGCGAGCGAACAGCCGCTCGCTGATTACTTCGAGGCCGTGGTCGGAGCGGGCGCCGATCCGCGCAGCGCCGCGAATTGGGTCACTGGCGAGGTCATGACCGGATACAACGAACGTGGATC
>JBDTQV010000127.1:0-6421 GCA_039932015.1 Gemmatimonadota bacterium
CGCGGGTCCATTCACCGAGGTCACCGCCCCGGCTTCCCGAAACCGTGTCGGAGGACTCGCGCTTGGCCACTTCGTCGAACGGCGCACCGCCGGCCAGCTCCGCGCGGATCGACTGCGCGCGCTGAAGCGCCGCGGCGGTATCCGACGCAGTGGGCGTGCGGTTGATCGAGACGTAGCTCAGGTACGCGGTCGGCTCACGCTTGAAATCGCTCTGGTGGGCGCGATAGTACGCTTCGACTTCTGCCGGCGTGATCGTCACCGCGGAATCGGCCACAATATTTCGCGGAATGATGGCCGTGAGTGCGATCTTGGCCTTCTCGTTCTCGTCGCGATAGTGCTCCCAGAGCGCCGCGTCCGAGAGCACGATGTCCGCCGTCACGATGCGCATCAGTTTGTTGCGGAGAATCACGTCGCGATACTGCGCGCCGATCGCGTCGACGTACGGCGTCGCCGCGGTCGAGGTGAGCCAGCGACGATACTTCGACATGTCGAACTGGCTGTCGGTGCGAAACTCGGGTGCCTGCAGCAGCTCCTGCGGGGGATTGTTCTGCACGGCGTCCGCGATTTCTTCGTCGCTCACCGAGAGATGACGGTCCTTGTACTGGCGCTCGAGGATGTTCGTCGCGACGAATTCCTCCCACGCCTGGTTCCGGAGCTGCTGCTGGTCCTCGAGCGTGAGCGTGCCCGTCGACTGCCGCTGCTGCGCCTCCGTGAGTTGCTGCACCCGCGCTTCGTACGCGCGTGTCTGCACCGTTTGGCCGTTGATTTTCCCGACGGTTCCCGTGCCGGAGATGCCCAGACTATTGTCGAGGCCGCTCACGCTTCCGAGCAGCCAGACCAAAAGGATCACCGCGAAGAACACGGCGATAAACTTCGTGCTGTTGCGAAACGCTTGCATCATAAGCGGGACCCAGAACTCCGGAGCGATTGGGAAATTGGAAGCCGTAAGCTTAAGCGTGACAACGTCCAACCTCAAGGGTTCGGACCGTCCCCGGAGTTGACACCGGCGTTTCAGACCGCTAGTCTTAGCGTAGTCCCCGCAACGACTTAGGCCCCGTTTTTTCTAGCCGTCCTGACCAAGCACCGGGATCCGGATGTCCACCAGCGAGATCGGAAAGCTTGAGAGCCGTTGGCGAGAAAACCGGCAGGGGCTGACATTCGCCCCGCTGGCCGAAGCCTATCGGAGAATGAAGGAGCCGCAGCGTGCGCTCGAAGTGCTGAGCGAGGGGCTCCGACTCCACCCTGACTACATACCGGCCAGCATTGTGCTTGGCCGTTGTCAACTGGACCTGAGCGACGATGCCGCCGCCGAGGCCGCCTTTGCGCACGTGATCGGGCTCGACACCGAGAACGTGATCGCGCTCAAGGCCCTCGCCGACATTACCGAGCGCGCCGGCCGCTTCGGCGAGGCGGAAAACTGGCTGCGCCAGCTCCTGGTGATTGACCGGAGCAATGACGCCGCTCGGGTGCAGCTTGCCCGCGTGGATGAGTCGCGCCGCACGGTAGCACCGGCCGCCGTTGCCGAAAGCGGGGCGGTCGAGCTCACCGGTGAGACGTCGATCATCCCGGAGACCGAGTTGCCCGAGCCTGGAGCGCGCGACGGGGCATGGACGCAGAGCGAACCCGCCGGCGACGAACACGACGCGGGGATCTCAGCGCTCGAGCCGGACACGGAGCCGAGTTCAGACGAGGTGGAGGTGAGCGAGGCGTCGGAGCTGGATGCGGGGTCGGAGCTGGATGAGCGGTCGGAGCTGGATGAGGCATCGGCGCTGGATGAGGGGTGGGCGCTGGATGAGGGGTCGGAGCTGGATGAGGCATCCGATTTGGATGCGGCATCGGAGTTGGATGCCGTCGCTGAGTTGGAGCCGGAGCGCGAGGTGGAGCTGCAGGCGGAGCCGGAGCCGGAACCGGCTGAGTTCGAGGTTGACGCGCCGCCGCCCGAGCTGGAGCCGGAGCGCTCGTTCAACCCGGCGCTGGATCCGGCAGTGGACGTGTCGCGCGAGGTCGCGGCCGCGCCGCTCGCCGGCCTGGAGACGCATGAGTTCGCCGGCTCGGACGATGACCCTGGCGTTTACGTAGAGGGCGTCGACCCGGACAACGCTCCACTCGAGCCAGATGCAGAAGTCGAGCTTCGTTCGTTGGGCGCGAACGAATTTCAGCTCAGCAGCGCCGCCGACGACCTGGACTCGTCGTCCAGCACGCCTGGCGCCGCCGGCCACGGCTACCAGCCGCCCGACGCGGCCGCGGATCTCGGCGGGAGCTATCAGTTCGCCGAGAGCGATGACGAGGTCACGCACGAGCACGAGCACGCCGCCGCAGCAGAGCTGATGGGGTCCGACGTGTTCGAGGCGCCGCGCGACCTGGAGCCCGAATTGGCCGACGCTTCGCAGTCCGGCTGGAGGTCCTACGAATCGGCGCCGCGCGTTGCCGCAGATTCGATAGCAGCAGACGCGGAGGAGGCGGACCTGTCCGAGTCACTCGACGCCGAACCACTCGCCGCCCGAGCGGCCGAGGCATGGTCGCCGCCGGCCGCAGCGATGACCGAAACCGCCGGCGATGTCGATAATGCCAGTTTCGTCGAGAGCGATCTCGTCGAGACCGATGTCGGCGATAGCGATCTCGGCGATCGCCACCTTGGCCAAAGCGAAGCCGGCGCCAGGGACACGCCGGCCGGGTACGAGCCGGACGTCGCCGATTCCGAGCCGGAGCCGAACCTCGCCGAGTACGAGCCGTTCGATGCGCTCGCGAGCGATGACGCCGAACCGGATCTCGTGGTCACCGAATCAATGGCGGAGCTGTACCTGCGGCAGGGCCACCACCAGGAAGCCCTCACGATCTACCGCGAGCTCTACCTGCGGAATCCGGAAGACACGCGCTTGCGCGACAAGGTGGGCGAGCTCGAGGTCGCCGAGGCCCAGGAGACGCCGGAACCGGCATCGCGCGAGGCAGCTGCAGCGGTACCCAGGTCCCCGTCCTACGCGGCCGCCGAGACCGGCGGCACGCCGGTCTCAGCGCTCTTCCGCGCGCTGCTCGCGGCACGGCCGGCGGCAGTGCGCCCCGCGTCCTCGAACGGTTCTGCCCCGCACACCGCACGCACTTCGGGCGCGACCGAACGCGCCACTGGCGGCGATGCCGGTGGCTCCGGCGAGCCCACGCGCCCGGCGGATGACCGGCTTTCGCTGAGTGCCGTGTTCGGCGACGACGCGTCGCCCGTGCCGCCGGCATCGCCCGCCGGCGCCGCCGATGACGGCATATCGTTCGACGACTTCTTCGACACACCTGCGGCCGAGCCCGAGCGGCGGCCCGCGCCTCGCGCCGATGACGATCTCGACCAGTTCCACAACTGGCTGCAGAACCTGAAGCGCTGAATGCGGATCGCGGTGCTCAACGGTCCGAACCTCAACTTGCTGGGCCAACGCGAACCGGAGTTGTACGGCCGCACGACGCTGGCGGACATAGAAGCTGGCGTGCGGCGCGCCGGAGATCGGATGGATGTCGAGGTCGACTGGTTCCAGTCGAACCACGAAGGTGACCTCGTGGATGCGGTGCAGGCACTCGCGGGCCGCGCCGACGGGGCGCTCGTCAATGCCGCGGCGCACACCCATTCGAGCCTCGCGTTGCGCGACGCTCTCCTCGCCGTGCGTGTGCCGTTCGTGGAAGTGCACCTGTCGAACATTTTTGCCCGCGAGCCGGAACGGCGCCATTCCGTGTTCGCGGATCTGGCGGTCGGCGTGGTGTGCGGCTTCGGCGAGCGCAGCTATCTGCTCGCCTTCGAGGCGCTCGTCGCCTCGCTGCGTGACGCCTGATCGCCGGGGGGACCGCCAGGCAGCCGTCCGTGTTGCCCTCGAGCGCGAAGGTCTCGACTCACTGCTCATCACGCACCTGCCCAACATCCGATATCTCACCGGGTTCACCGGCAGCGCCGGCATGCTGCTGGTGGAGCGGGAGCGGACTGTGCTCGTCACGGATTTTCGCTATGCGGTGCAGGGGCCCCAGGAAGTGGGGAACAGCGCGGCGGTCGAGGTCGATCCCGCGAACGTGTGGGACCGGCTCGCACGGGTGCTGACAGCGGCCGGCGTCACGACGGTCGGCATCGAGTCGCATGTGATGACTGTCCGCGATGCGGCGCGGCTCGGTGCGCTGCCCAGGCTGCGCGTCACGCCCACCAGCGACATTGTCGAGCGGTTGCGCGCCATGAAGGCACCGGAAGAGGTCGCCGCCATCCGGGCTGCCGCAGCACTGGCGCAGGAGGCGTTGGAAGAGCTCCTCCCATCGATCAAGGTGGGCCACGCGGAGCAGGAAATCGCTGCACGTCTCGAGGAGGGGCTGCGCCGGCGCGGCAGTGAATGGCACCCGTTTCCCACCATTGTCGCATCTGGTCCGCGCGCGGCGCTCCCGCACGCAAGGACCAGCTCCCGCACGGTCGGGCGCGGCGAGTGGCTTTTGCTTGACTTCGGAGCTCAGGTGGACGGATACTGCGCCGATCTCACCCGGACCGTGATCGTGGGTGCGCGCGCCGATGCGCGGCAGCGCGCCGTGTACGATGTCGTACGCGCGGCGCAGAGCCGTGCCATCGCGGGCATCCAGGCTGGACAGACCGGCCGCGACGCGGATGCGCTCGCGCGCGATCTCATCGCGACGCGCGGCTTCGGCGACGCGTTTGGCCATTCGCTCGGGCACGGGCTGGGGCTGGAGGTCCACGAAGCCCCGCGGCTGTCGCCCACGGCCGAGGCGCCGCTCCCGCCGCACGCGGTGGTCACGGTCGAGCCGGGCATCTATCTTCCGGGCTGGGGTGGCGTGCGGCTGGAGGATGATGTGTACCTCGGGCCGGATGGCTCCGTCTGCCTGTCCGACAACCGGACAGAACTCGTCGAACTCTCGTAGGAGAAACTGTGGCGTCTACGGCGGATTTCCGAAATGGTTTGGTGGTGGACTTCGAAGGCGCCCTCTATCAGATGGTGTACTTCCAGCACGTGAAGCCCGGAAAGGGCGGGGCCTTCGTTCGCACCAAGCTGAAGAACATCCGCACCGGCGCGGTCATCGACCGCACGTTCAACGCGGGCGAACGGGTGCAGGACGTCCGCCTCGAACGGCGGAAGATCCAGTTTTCCTATGCCGACGGACACTTCCACCACTTCATGGACCAGCAGACCTTCGACGACATCATGTTGACCAACGAGGTCATCGGCGACGATCAGCTCAAGTACCTGAAGGAAGGGATGGAGTGCGAAGGCCTGCTGCACAACGACACCGTGATCATGCTGGAGCTGCCGGTGTTCGTTGAGTTGAAAATCACCCGCACCGATCCGGGAGTCCGCGGCGATACCGCGACCGGCGGCACCAAGCCCGCCACACTCGAGACCGGCGCCACTGTGCAGGTACCGCTCTTCATCGAAGAGGGTGACATGATCCGGGTTGACCGCCGCGAAGACAAGTACCTGACGCGCGTATGAACCCCGACGAGATGCGCCAGCTGGCCGAGTTGCTGCAGAGCATGCCCGGCATCAAGTCGGTCGAGATGAAGGATGTCAAGCGCCTGGCCGAGCTCATGCGCGAGTCGCCCGAGATCGGGTCGATCGAGCTGAAGGGATGGTTCGGCACCGGCATCGTAATGACGCGGACCGGTGCGGGCGCCGCCGGCGGGTCTCTGATGCTGCCGCAGCCGCAGATGTACGCGGCGCCGCCTGGCATGTCTGCGGTGTATCCGCCGCGCAACGAGCCTGGCGCGGCGACTGCGGCGGCACCGGCACCGAATCTGAAGGAGATCAAATCGCCAATGGTAGGCACGTTCTACAAATCGCCGGAGCCCGGCGCAGACGCGTATGTGAAGGTGGGCAGCCGGGTCTCACCCGGCCAGACCGTGTGCATCATCGAGGCAATGAAGATCATGAACGAGATCGAGGCGGAGATCGCAGGCGTTATTCGTGAGGTGGTGGCCGACGACTCCCAGCCGGTCGAGTTCGGCCAGGTGCTCTACCGGGTCGATCCAAATGGCTGAGCCGACTGCCGGCGCGGCCGGCGGCGCACCGGCGGCCGCACCGCCGCCCGCGTCCGGATCGATATTCAATTTCAAGCAGGCCATTTCGCAGATGGTGCAGCGAAGCGGGTCCGACCTGCTGCTCAAGGTCGGACGCGCGCCCACCGTGCGCGTCAACGGCGAGCTGGCCGCGTTGGACATGCAGCCGCTCAAGCCGGAAGACCTGAAGACGCTCGCGGAACAGATCATGACGCCGCGTCAGGTGAAGGAATTCGCCGAGAAGAAGGAGGCCGACTTCGCCATTGGTGTGCCGGGTGTCGGCCGGTTCCGGACCAACATCTACCAGCAGCGCGGCACGCTCGCGTTTGCGTTCCGCGCCATTCCGTACGAGGTGAAGACCGTCCGCGAGCTGCAGCTGCCGACGGTGCTGGAGGAGATCTCGCT